>NZ_JAUORC010000037.1:0-38900 GCF_030547465.1 Shewanella sp. 5_MG-2023 | reverse complement strand
AGGCAAGGTAAACGTCACCATGTAATACTCCACGGGCAGGAGTTTAGCTTGCTGTTTGTTGAGCCACTCTGTCGTGGCGTTGTGCTGGCATTGAGGGCAACTGCGATGACCACATGACAGCGGGAAATCAGCAGTATGATTGCAGCCCTGACATGCCCACTGGCTGGTTCGCTCAGTATTGCTGCGACAATTAAGCATGGCGAAAATAGCTTGGCGCATGGATGATGTAATTTGACCATCATAAGCCTGATTAAAAGCGTCAAGGTGGTCGCGTAAAAGTTCAATGAACTTCATAGGTCACACTCCCACTTGAGCACCAAATTATCAGTCAGTTGGTTAACGGACAGAGCAGTATTTTTTCGAGTAATAGTGGTGAGGCGGGTATAACGGGCGGTGGTATTAAGGCTATTGTGACCGAGCAGGCTTTGCACTGAGCGAAAATCTAACCCTTGCTCTAACAGATGAGTGGCGTAGCTGTGACGCAGGTTATGCGGGCTGATGGATTTGTGAATATTACACTCACGAATAACCCGCTTGAGGGCTTTTTCCTTCTGATTTTAAAGTAAGTCCCGCCTTTATCTATCTTTGAGTCTGGCTGGCCATCTTTACCAGGAAAATCAGCCGTGGGTGGCGATGCGTTTGCCAGTAATATCGCAGCGCTAACAGGGTACGTTGTGGCAAGGGCACCAACCTGTTAATCACATGGATGTGATGTATGTCATTTTTGCAGGAGCAAAAAATGACCTTTACCACCTTTAGCGTTACGAATGTGCACCTGCATCATCTGTGAATCGATATCGCCAACCTGCAGTGAAATGGCCTCACCGAGGCGCAATCCCATACTGTATAAGGTGAGAAAGCACACTTGATATCGCAGCTTATGAGTAAGGCTAATAACGATAGTGACTTCTGTGGGCGTAAGAATATCAGGCAGTCTATGGACTTGTGGCGGCTTAACAATATTAAGCCACTGCCAGTGCTGGTCAAGGACATGTCGATAGACCTATTTACAAGTGATTGTGCAACCCATTACGGTCAAGTTTCACGGTGCTCCACGAATGTAAGGCAATCAAACTGGCAAAGTAGCGCTTCAAATCATCGATTGAAAGGTTATCAGGACATGCATCGAAATAAGCACTAATGCGCCTGACAGCGCAGCTTCGTTCAACAAGAGCATTAATGATAAATCACAATCAATACGAATTATCGTACAGCTTATAATCTGCATATTAGTTCTGAACTGTAATCTCATTACACTATCTATTGGTAATACCTATATAGAGAATTGGTAATAAACCTTTGTGAATTTAGGATACAGCTGAGTCACTGACTAACTTTGTTCTGTTATTTGGTAATGTTGTCATATCCATTGGTAGTGAATATAAAAACCATTCAACAATAACAGATCATTCCTCCTATAAGTTTCTGTTTATCATGTTCTTTTTGTTTTGTGAAAAATGTGTCAAGCCAATGCGTTAGTCTTTTTTATTCCCTTGTTACTACCAATTCTGGTTTTTGGTAATGTTTGCGGCACTATTTTGGTTGACAGTGATATGTTGTGTTGGTTATATTTTGTTTAACGCAAAGTTACAGGTGTGAACAAATTGTTAAGTATATGGGTGTGTTAGGTGGGTTGTGTGTGATTCTGTGCGTAACAATTAATCATAGCTCTTTGATCATATACAACAAAGAGTTCTGCTTATTTTTAAAACGAAATTAGATAATTTTTGCTGTTAATTTGAAGCAAAGTCTTACCTATTTTTATTAGGTTTTTCAGGGTTAGTTAAGTTCATGTGTAGGTGCGTCACTTCATGCTGCGCATATAGGTATTCTAAGTAAGCTATGAAAATAGTTAAGCCGAACAATACACGATCATATTCAACAAAGAGATCGTAAATTATAAAGGATTCCAATATCAACACATATAAATCTTACCGACATATTCAAAAGAAAATGTGTGACGTTTTCGCTGTGCTAGTTTTTGCTTTAGCTGTTTTTAGCGCATCACTCAATGCTCAGGAAATTGAGGAGAATACGCTTATTCCTAAGTCACACACTAGCCTTGCTGAAGGTGTTTTACTGGGGGATTTGTCAACACTCGATCCGCTTAAAAAGCCAGGTGAAAATTTTGACTTACTCGATTGGTCGTTAACCTTGCCAACCGATCTCAACGAAGATAAAAAAGCTGATACCGTCTATGAGAAATCATTAGGTAAAGGTTTTAACTTAAAGCCATTTTTTTATACAGCAGAAGATGGTGGCTTGGTATTCGCTTGCCCAAACGTAGGTGCCAAGACCTCAAAAAATACAAAATATGCGAGAACCGAACTACGCGAAATGCTACGTAGAGGTAATGTTCAAATTAAAACTCGTGGCCTGACAAAAAATAACTGGGTTTTCAGCAATGCGCATGGTTCGGCGAAAGCTAAGTCTGGGGGTGTTGAAGGCAGTTTGGAAGGGACTTTGGCAATAAACCGAGTATCTACCACAGGTGATAAAAAAAAGGTTGGACGCGTGGTCATCGGGCAAATTCACGCGACGGATGACGAACCTATTCGTTTATATTACCGAAAATTACCAGCCAACTCGAAAGGGGCTATTTATTTTGCCCATGAAATAAATGATGGTGATGATATTTGGATAAATATGATTGGCTCACGTTCACATACTTTGTCAGACCCTGATGACGGCATCGCCTTAAACGAAAAATTCTCTTATAAAATTTCCGTCGAAGATGAAGTGTTGTTCGTCACTATAATCAGGGAAGGTAAGCCTAATATTACTAAGTACTACGATATGAAAGATAGTGGTTACAGTGCTAGTAACCAGTATATGTACTTTAAAGCGGGTGTTTATAACCAAAACAATGGCGGCGCCGAAGGTTATTATGTGCAAGCCACTTTTTATCATATCCACAACATGCATAAAGGTTATAAGTTTTAGCGAAGTTTTTTATCAATATAAAATTCGTAACTCGTAATTCGTAACTACAATTATTGGTTATATTTTTATTTAAATTAATAGGTTAAAACTTTTGTTTGGGTTTCGTCTGTTGAAATTAATATAACTCTAATTTAAATATAAGAATTTAATGGCAGTAACCTGATTGCAATAATAAATATAAGAATTTAATGGCAGTAATCTGCTTGCAATAATAAATATAAGACTTTAATGGCAGTAACCTGCTAGCAATAAAAAATATACCAATATATGGCATTAACATGCTTATTAAAATACTAAGGGGAAGTACGGTATGTCGACGAAAATAAGTAAAAAAACAAAACCCATCCATAAAATAGGGAAGTTCAAGCTTTCACCTATAGCAAAATGGATGAAGCTTGCTGCATTTACTTCTGTAACCAGTTCTTTTGCATTTTCGGCAATAGCACAAGAAGCAGAAACTGAAAATCTAGATAAAGTTGATAATGATATAGAAGTTGTTGTAGTCACTGGTACACGTAGAACAATTCAAGACCAAATTGCAATAAAGCGTGAATCTACCACGGTTGTTGACGGTTTATCTGCTTCAGATATTGGTGATTTACCTGCACTTTCAATTGGTGAGGCGCTAGAATCATTAACGGGTGCATCATCTCACCGTGAAAATGGTGGTGCTACTGAAATCAGTATTCGTGGTTTAGGCCCATTCTTAAGTGCCACTCATATCAATGGCCGTGAAGCGACCAATGGTAGTGGTGACCGTTCAGTTAACTTTTCTCAGTTCCCATCAGAGCTGATGCAGAAAGTGGCTATTTATAAAACACAAGACGCTTCAATGATTGAAGGTGGGGTTGCCGGTGTTATTACCCTGGAGACACTTAAGCCTTTAGATTTTGCTAAGCAACGTTTTCAGGCTGAAGTAAAAGCTAACTACAACCCAGACCAAGCAAACGTTGACAATTCACTTCAAGATGATTTGGGCTACCGTGGAACACTCAGTTATGTTGATCAATTTGAGTTTGATAACGGCCAAGCATTTGGTTTGAGTGTAGGCTTTCAACGTCAAGATATTAGCCAGCCAGAAGCTGAATATAGAAGCTCAAGCCCAACGGGTTCATCTTTGTGGGCATGTTTGAATGATCCAACTGATACCAATACCGGTTTTTTCCGTAGCTCAGCAGGCGATTGTGAAGATGAAATTGTTGGCTCGAATAACCAAGGTTATAATAATAAAATTGATCCAGAAACAGGTCTTGCAGTCGATGATGGCAGGGAATACGCATGGACTGGCTCAAGCCGAAGCTTCCGTCAAAATGAAACATCTGATGAAAGAGACGCTTTATTCTTTGCTCTACAATACCAACCCTCAAATAAATGGGATATCAATTTTGATGCGCAAATTTCAGATCGTACCCAAGCAGAAGCGCGTCATGATTTAATCTTCTTACAAAAGCGCGTTACACCGGGTGTAACGGGACAGAATCTGATCACAAACGATGTTGGCGGTATTCTACATTGGGAAGGTGAAGAACGTATCGAATCTGCGGGCGAGCAATTTTCGCGTGAAGAAAATTATCGTGGATATGGCTTGAACGTTGAACATTTTTTCTCTGATGATCTAAAGATTAGTCTTGACCTTGGCTATTCTAAAACTAGCCGTGAAGAACTACAAATAACAAACCGAGGAAGAACGAGCTCTCGTCCTTTCTTTTCTTGGGATTTAGGTGAACATATTCCTCATTTCACAGTTACTGATTTTGATGTGACTGATATTTCCAATTTTACTGATAGCCTTCGTACTCGTATCGACAGAGAAAATGTCCGCGACAACGAAATTATGGGTGCACGCCTTGATATTGATTATATTCTAGACGGTGATTTTTTTAGTGGCGTTCAAGCTGGCGTTCGCGTTTCTGAGCTAACATATGTTCAATTTGGTGGCACGAACGGTAATGGCTCAAGAACTACATTTAATTTAGATGAATCTGCAACATCGGCCATCGACGTACTTGAAGGTTGCCAAATAGCCTTCCCTGAGACTGATTTTTTATCTAGTGTTTCTGACGGTGATATTATCACCCATGTTGACAGTTCAGGTAATGTGATAGAAAGCGGTACAGGCGCTTCGTGGGCAACTTACAATAATGAGTGTTTCTCTAAAGCAGTAGCAGCATCACAAGGCGGCGAATTCGCATACCCAGAGGTTACATACGAGAATACGGGCACCATTGACGTAACAGAACAAACTACCTCTGCTTATGCAATGCTTAACTACGACACTGAAATGTTTGGTAAATTTATTCGTGGTAACTTTGGTGTTCGTGTCGTGAATACTGACGTTACTTCTATTGGTTTTAGAGACACTTTTGACACTGTCACTGATCCGGCGACAGGTGTGGTCGAACTAGTAGCAAACGGTAATATTAAAAAGATTGAATCTGGCGGTGATTACACTGAAGTACTACCAAGTGTTAACTTAGTCGTTGATTATGATGACAATATTCTCCTAAGGGCCGGTATTTACCGAGGTATGTCACGTGCAGATCCTTCTGATCTAAGTTATAACCGTGAATTCCTAACCGATAACTCAGATGATCCTACATCAGTTGAAGACTTGTTAGTGGGGGCTCAAGGGGCTGGTAATCCTGAACTTCAACCATTAATGTCATGGAACTATGATGCTGCAATTGAATGGTATCCAAGCGATGACTCGATGGTAGCGTTAGGTGTTTACTACAAGCAATTCAATGGCGGTTTCCAACAGCAAACACAGTTAGAGACGTTTATCGTTGACGGTGTGGAAGTTTCTTTACCTATTACTAATTCAGTCACTACTGACGAAAGTAGTGACCTTTATGGTTTCGAAGCGTCATTTGCGTATCGTTGGGATTTAGGTATTGGTGTGAAGCTTGGCTATAACTGGGCAGATACAAACTATGAGTTTGAAGATAGTAACTACGGTAATACCTTTACGACTGATTTAGATGGCGTTGTTGTTCAGGATAAAGTAGGTATTGTTCCTCCAGCCTCAGTACCAGGATTTTCTGAGCATGTATTCAATGGCCAGATTTACTATCAAATAGGCGATTTTGATACTGCGCTTATCTACAAGTATCGTAGCGAATACTTCCAACCATACACTTCTAACGGCACAAGACTGCGTTATGTTGATGAGGCAGGTACTTGGGAAGCTCGTGCTGCATACAAAATCAATAAACACGTTCGTGTTAAAGTTTCAGCAATTAACTTGTTTAGTGAGCCTCGCAGTGATGACTTCTATACCCAAGGTAACTTGGGTCAAGTAAGTGATTACGGTCCACGCCTGTTCGCAGGTGTCAGCTTTAAGTACTAGCCAAGTATAGTACTTAAATAAAACAAGCTAAATTTGGAAAAGAATCTTTTTGGAGTCATAAAAATGAATAATAAATCCTTTATACCGCTCATCATTGCGACAGGTCTATTAGGTTGTGGCGGTGATGACGGTGCTGAACTAAATGGAAATACTCGCGGTAGTATAGCAATAACCGGAAGCAATTTTATCGCTGGCGAAACAATCTCTGCAGCAGCTACTGATGCTGACGGAATTATAGCTGATACACTTACTTACGTATGGTCAACAGGTGTTATTGGTACATCCATCACCATTACTGAAGCCGATGAAGGTTCAGTCATTTCTGTTTCTGCTAATTATACTGATGAGGCAGGTTTTACCGAAGGTGTTGGTGCATCTACACCTACTATCAATCCAACCTTAAATGTTTCTGCTAGCATTATTAAGGGCCCTATTGATGGTGCAACTTGTGACATATTTGAAGTTGATGATAGTGGTGCTGCGGTTCTTCCTGCACAAGCTGCTGCAACCTCTGATGTTTCAGGTGGTGTTACATTTAGCGACGTACACTTCGAAGGTACAGGTTTAATTGCATGTACTGGCGGTACTTATACGGACGAATCAACAGGTTTAACCTTAGATGCTCCTCAACTAAGATCTGTAGTGAATGTAGTTGAAAATATAGTAGAGACTGATGCAGCGGGTCTGGAAACTATACTACCACCACCTACCTATGTTGTTTCTCCTTTAACCGAAATGGCTGTTCAAAACGCGGGTAGTGATTTAAACCAGTTTGCTGACGAAGCTAAAATAATTAATGCTCGTTTTGGTATTCGTTTTGATACAACAGAAGTGCTTCCTACTTTAGTTGGTACTGTTGAACTTGGCGCTGATGGTGCTGAAGATGCTGATAGATATGGTTCTGTGCTAGCGCTACTATCACAAGTTGATGCAGACAACGCAGACGCAGATTTATCTACCGTTATGCAAGATCTTGCAAGTGACGTCGCTGATGGTTCTTTTTCTGAAGAGTCTTTAGTGACACTTGAGACAGCACAAATTAATTTGCAAACTACTTCACAAGTTGCTGATTCAGTTGATGAAGCGTTACTTGACGTCATTGGCGCGTCTGTGGGTTATAACAATGACCCTGTTGCTGCAATCATTGAAGGTGAATTGGGCGGTACTGTTCAACATACTGCTACGCTTCCATTAACTGGTTCATTAACCATTATTGATCCAAACTTTCAAGAAGATGCTTTTGTTGCGCAAACTGATGTAGCACTTGATTATGGTACATTTAGTATCAGCGCTGACGGAAGCTGGTCGTATACAGTTAATACTGCAAACGAAACAGTGGCTAGCCTTGAGTTAGGTAATTCTGTAAGAGATTCAATCACTATCGCTTCTATTGACGGTACCACTGCTTACATTGATATTCGTGTTGCTTCGCTTACTCAGGTTGTAAAAATAAGCGATACAGGCGGCGATACGGGTGAGCTTAGATTTAGCGTTGATAACCTTCGTCAAGGTAAACTAAGTGCTTCTTTCACTAAAGAGGTTGCGCTTGGTAGTGATGGAAATATTAAAGATGCTTATATTACGCTTTATGGTTCTTCTGGTAGTTCTAGTGAATCGTTAATAGATTTACGTATTCAAGGCGAGCAATCTACACTTAACGAAGACGGTTCTGAAACTACAATAGACCCTCGTTTCTTTGTTCGAAATACTGACAGTGACGCTTACCCTGGAAATTTAATCACTGCACCATTTGTTGAAGAGCAGTTTTATGATGTAGAGATTACATGGGACTTAGATGCAACAGAACAAATTACCGTGACTATTGATGGTGAAGTAATTGGTGGCGGTTCTTTCTCTACTGCAGCGGTTGTTGACTCTGATTATACAGGCTTAGATCAGTGGTTCGCTGATGGTGTGAAAGCTATCCAATTTAGATTCGGTGATAATGATAGAACGATTCCTTTTGGTTCTTTTTATGTTGATAATATTGAGGTATTTTCTGATACAGCTGGCACAACAAGTATATTTTCAGATGACTTTGAAGGTTATGATGCAGGCGAAACTTTAGATGGTACAGACAGCAAGTATGGCTTAGCTATTTACTCAGAAGTTATCGTATTTGATGCAGGCGATGGCACAGTAGAACCTACGCCAGCAGTATTTTTTGATTTAACTGGAAGAATTGCAAGTAATGAGGCAACGGCAACAGGTGCTGTAAGTGTACTTGACCCAGATGTTGGCGAAGATTCTATTGTTCAGACAACCTTAATGGGTGCATACGGTACATTATCAATATTAGATGATGGCTCATGGACCTATACCCTCGATACCACTGACGCCACGATTGCTGCACTTGTTGTGGGAGAAAGTGAATTAGATACCTTTACGATTGAATCTTTTGATGGTACTACTGCTGAATTAGTAATCACAATCACTGGTACAGTTGTTGTTGCTACTGGAGATAATAATGTCGCTAGAATGGCTGATACCTCAACAGACGCTGATGCTGAATTACGTTTAACAACAGACCCACTTGCTGAAGGCTCTATTTCTACAACCCTTAAGTTACAAGCCATTGCTGGCTTTACCGCTACAGATGGTGTTTCTGAAGATAATACTGCTTATATTAGTGTTTACGGAGGCTCCGCTTCTTCAGGTAACTTAACGGGCGAAATTGTCTTTACTAATGATGGTACTGTTAAATACCGTGATGCAAATAAAGATCAGCAAATCATTGATGGCTTAACGTATACAGATGATACTGATATTGATGTAGTGCTTGAATGGACTGCAACAGGTTATTCTGTGTCAATTGATGGTGGCACAACGTTCTACGGCCCTTATGTTGCCATTAATACGGGCAGTGCAACACAAACCTATCAAATTCGTATTGGTAGCTCTTCGAAAGAGTCAGCAAAAGAATTATTAGCTGATGACATCGTCATTGCTGATGATACAGGTTCGGCAGTTCTGTCTGAAGACTTCGAGATATTTGCTGAAGGTGAAGATTTAAGCACGACTTATTCAAGCTCTGCTGAAGCAACCGTTATGACCATAGCGGGAAGTAGTGTAAATAAAGTTGCCAGAATGGCTGATACAACAACAGACGCTGATGCTGAATTACGCTTAACAACGGACCCACTTGCTGAAGGCTCTATTTCTACAACCCTTAAGTTACAAGCCATTGCTGGCTTTACTGCTACAGATGGTGTTTCTGAAGATAATACTGCTTATATTAGTGTTTACGGAGGCTCTGCTTCTTCAGGTAACTTAACGGGCGAAATTGTCTTAAGTAATGATGGCAGCGTTAAATACCGTGATGCAAATAAAGATCAGCAAATCATTGATGGCTTAACGTATACAGATGATACTGATATTAATGTAGTGCTTGAATGGACTGCGACGGGTTATTCTGTGTCAATTGATGGTGGCACAACGTTCTACGGCCCTTATGTTGCCATTAATACGGGCAGTGCAACAGAAACCTATCAAATTCGTATTGGTAGCTCTTCGAAAGAGTCAGCAAAAGAGTTATTAGCTGATGATATCGTGATTGATGATGCAACAGATACGGCGGTTCTATCTGAGGACTTCGAAAGTTATGCTGTAGGTGACGATCTAAGTACGATTTACTCTAGTTCTGCCGAAGCAACAGTGCAATAAGGCTAATCAACTCGCAGTTGTAAATTGATGTTTTAAACAATGTGTTAAAAATGCCGCTTATTGATAGCGGCATTTTTTGTTCTTATTTTGTAGACCAAAGTGTGCTATTTGAATGCGACTTTCGCTCTTTTAAAGGGTTAGTTGTATCCAACATTTAGCTTAGAGCTAATTTTATTGGGTTATTTTGTTAAACTCGATAAGTTGGCAGTATCAACTGATCAAATGAACCGCTTTCTATCTCATCAATTTTAAACTTATCTGGTTAGCCGAAACTTTTCTAAAACGCTAGGCTAGTTTAACTATGCTATGTTTATTGGTGCTGTGGTTGCGGCTTTCAGCAGTCTTTGTCGTTATATAGTCATTAGCCTTTAGTAACTAAAAAGTTAAGAGTGGGTAGGGCGTTCAGGCTTCCAATCTAGTTGAAAATGGCATTAATGATTTCTTTAAAGTGTATGTTTGTAATTATGTCGGGGTAGCGTTATGCGTTGGCGTGGAAAGCGTAAAAGTAGCAATGTAGAAGATCGTCGTAATACGCAAGTCTCAGGTGCTAGTGGCTTTGGCCGAGGTGGTGGGGGCATTTTACGACTGCTACCGATGATATTTAAGGTGCTTGGGTTTAAAGGAACCGCGATACTGATTGTGGGTGTGGGCGCTTACGGATTATTTACCGGCAACCTAGGTAATATGTTAGGTGGACTTGGGCTACAACAAGAAACCTCTACAGGTGTTTCTACCGCGCCATTAACTGAAACCGCAGCAGAAAGAGAGCAGGTTGATTTTGTGGCGGTAATTCTTGCTGATACGGAAGAAACTTGGAGCAGGTTATTTCAGCAGCGGGGCATGACCTATCAAGAGCCAAGTTTAGTGTTGTTTCGTGATGCAGTAAAATCAGCTTGTGGTATGGCACAGTCTGCTATGGGGCCATTTTATTGTCCTGCAGACCAACAAGTTTACATTGACCTGAGTTTTTTTGAGCAATTAAAAAATCAGTTCAAAGCGCCTGGTGATTTTGCCCAAGCGTATGTGATTGCCCATGAAGTGGGTCACCATATTCAGACTCTGCTGGGGATATCCAGTGAAGTTCATGCCGCTCGCAGTAAGTTAAGCGCAGTTGAGGGCAATAAGCTGTCGGTTAAGCAGGAATTGCAGGCGGACTGCTTTGCTGGTGTTTGGGCAAATCATGCCAATAATAGCCGTCAGTTACTTGAAACGGGTGATATTGAAGAGGGCTTAACTGCAGCAAGCGCTATCGGTGATGATACCTTACAAAAACAATCACAAGGCCATGTCAGCCCAGACTCTTTTACCCATGGCAGCTCGGCACAAAGAGTGAAATGGTTTCAGATTGGATTCGCTAGTGGCAATATGGAAAGTTGTGATACCTTTAAAGGCAGTTAGAGAAAAGAATGTCGAGTAGTATTAAGCGAGTGAAAGTTTAATTGAAATAAAAAGCCGTTGATATTCAACGGCTTATTAGTGTTTAGTTTATAAAGCGTTTAACTTATAAGCTAACGATAAGTTAATGTCGAATTACTTTTCTAATTTAGTGAAGTAGTCGAAGATAACAGGTACGTCATTTTGTCCAAGGCCAGCATCAACACCTGCTTGAAGTGCTTTAGACGTTCCTTCAGCGATTGGTGACTCAGTACCTAAGTCAGAAACCATTTGTAAAAAGTAACCAAGGTCTTTGTTTGCATTGGCAACCGAGAAACCTAACTTCTCTTCGCCATCGACAGCATAGAACTTAGTGAACTGCATGAATGGTGAGTTAGAAGGGCCAGCAGACATAATGTCGAATAATTGCTGACCGTCAACACCTGCCGCTTTTGCAACTGCAAACGCTTGAGACATAGCAGTAACAGTAGTCATACCAATGAAGTTATTGATTAACTTAGTTGTGTGACCTGCACCTAATTTACCTAGGTGGAATACGTTTTCACCTTGCTCTTCTAAAACAGGTTTAACTTTGTTGAATGTGTCGATGTCACCAGCAGCCATGATGTTTAGAAGACCATCTTTAGCGTGAGCAGGAGTACGTCCAAGAGGCGCATCGATCATGCCACAGCCTTTTTCGGCAAGCGCTGCACCAATTTTGATAGTAGAAGCAGGGATAGAAGTTCCGAAGTCTACTAATGTAGTACCTTCTTTCATTCCGGCTAGAACACCATCTTCACCGTATACAATTTTTTCAACAACTGCAGAAGTTGTTAGACAGAATTGAACGATATCAGAAGCCGCTGCTAATTCTTTACCAGAAGTGAATTGGGTAGCATTGCCACGAGCAAGAACTGCATCAACTGCATCTTGGTTAAGATCCATAACGTTAACTTGGTAACCACGTGTTTGTAGGTTTTCAACCATGTTGCCGCCCATAAGGCCAAGACCGATGAATCCGATGACTGGTTTTGTCATTTCTAACTCCTAAATATATTGATATATGCTTATCTGAATTGAAAGTTGCTCACCTTAATATGAAGGTGGGCAATGTTATTTATATAAAAAGTGCTCTAGAGCTCAGGCTAGTTAACTTATTAGCTCTATTTAAGAATTAACTCTTTATCTATTAATCGTGTCGTGTTTCTTAACATTAGATGTCGTTTACAAGGCTTTTATATCGCCCAATACTCACTTACCAATTTGTATTACAATATGGTAGGTATAGTCGTTACCTTTGTCAACCAAACACTATTTGTTCTCTTGCAAAAGTGTGACTAAAAAAGGGTTGGCTGTTATTTTGAGCAAAAACACTCGAAAATGAATTTTTGTGTAACCTAAATCTCATTAATGTTTTTATTCAACTACTTGCTCTGTTCTGCTTGTGTATTGAATGTGTCATTACTGAACAGTTAAGTGCTAAATATATTTCGGTATAAGACTGAAAGTCTATAAAGCAGAGCTTTTAGTCTTAATCGGAATATTGATTAATCTACATTTTGTATTATCTATGTGACCTTTAATTTGTCTTTTATGAGAAAAGAGCCTATCAACTGATAGGCTCTACATTACCATGTTCTCATTAGAACTTAGCGCGAACACCGACAGTGTAGCGACGATCCGCTTCACTGTATTTCCACACTGAATCCAGTTCAGTGGTGTATTCAATTGGTTCGCCTGTGAGGTTTACCACATTGCCTACAATGGTGAAGTTATCATTGATATCCCAACTTGCTGAGAAATCAAGTTGACCACGTGCTTCACGGTAGTTATTACCAACAGTTGCATCATAATTATCAGAGGTAGGATCATTTTGGTTAAAGACGTTATAACCTAATGCGCCGACAGTTTGAACACGTTTTTCTGCTTGTGAGTATAAGTAACGGTCACGCCAGTTGTACGCTAAACGGAATTGCAATCCCTCATTTTCCCAGTAAATTTGTCCATTCGCGGTGTTTTCCGAAATGTTCAATAATGGGTTACCATCAGGTTGTTCACTATCTGCATAGGTGTAGTTGGCATTGACACCGAAGCCAGACCATAAGCCTGGTAATGAGGTAAATTGTTGTTGGTAACCTAGTTCAATACCTTGAACACTACCACTACCACCGTTAACATCAGTGTCGACCACAATACCTGTTTGGCCTGCAGCTTTTTGAGCATCAACATAAGCTAAGCCTTGATCTTCTGTAGCAAAGTTAACATCACCTTGGCTTTGACCTGCTGTATCAAGTAAACAAATGTTGCCCCATTCAGTGGTATTTTGTCCTGAAACCGTATTGGCATCAGCTAAACAGCTACTGTCGGTTTGAGTAAATGAGTTAACATCTTTGTAGAATAATGCTGCTGAAACGATACCGCCGTTACCAAAGTAATGTTCTACTGAAAGATCATATTGTGTAACACGGTAAGGCTCTAACTCGTATGAACCTTGAGTACCAGTCACTAAAGAGTTATCAATAGTTAACGAAGGGCTTAGTTCATCAAAGTCAGCACGGCGCATCACTTTTGCCGCTGCGAAACGTAATAAAGTTTCTTCAGTTAGGGTATATGTGACGTTTAAACTCGGTAAGAAATCTGAGTAATCATTTTTACCGGTATCAAGCACTTTATTACCGTTGGCATCGACTGATGCAACCACGCTTGATTCTAAGTCAGTTTGAATATAACGTCCGCCGACAACAGCGGTTAAATCATCAAAGTCTAAGTGAACTTGTGCGTATATAGCGCTGGTTGTTTCATTAATCTCTTTATAGGCACTTGAATCTTCGACCATATTATCGGCTAAAGTACCGTTCATTGCATATGATGTATCTTGCAACATCTGTTGAACTAACGCATAAGTTTGTTCGGTATTTTGCAATTGGTCAGCGTCATATACATTATATGTCAACATATCATTTTGACCGGCAATGCCTGTTTGGTCGAATGAGTTACTCATGTTAACCACATTCATGCTGTCGCTAAGCAGTGGGTTGTCAATCCAAATAGGGCTATATAAACCATCAGCGTTGGTGGCTTTTTTATATGAGTCCTTAAGGGTAGTGCCATTAGGTTTTAGGTCAAAACGGTTAGCAGAGTAATCTCTGTCAGTAAAGCGTACACCTGCTTTAACAGCTGAAACCCAATCGACACCAACATCAGAAATCTTAAAATCAAATCGAAGTGCTTGTTCTTCATTCTCAGTTTCTAAGGTTTTATGGAAAAACTCACGGAAAACTAAGTTATCAGGATTGGTTAGCATGCCATTATCAGCATAGGTGTAACCTGGGATACCACTGCCACTAAATGAACTACTCGTGCTGGTATGAGTGACTAGGTCAAGGGTTGGATCTGTACGTTCGATTGGACGTAAATTAAATTCATTGGCGGTTTGTTTTTCTTTTGACTTTGATAATGAATATTCGGCTGAAAGTTCAATATTATCAGACAGAAACCACTCACCTCCAATGGCATGTGAGGTTGAGTCTGATGTGGTAAAGTCACTCCATGTTTTAGGAATAACTAACACGCCATCTAGATCGTAATTGTGTAGTTGGCCATTGCTGTCATAGTAAGAGTCATCTCTAGCAACAGTACTACCACCCACATCAAGAATTGAATATGCTGATTGACCACCGTCTAACTTGGTGCCGTTTAAATCAAGGTAAATATTGGCGTTGGCACTTTCTGGTTCCCACTGTAGTGAGATACCCACAGCTGTACGTTCACGTTCTTCTGTTTTTTGTTCTGCCGTTGTTTGGGTTCTACGCAGGTATTTACCATTTGGTCCGCCAGAATCATCGACTGTGCCATCACCATTGATATCAATATTGTCTAGTAAATCAACTTTATTGAAGTACTCATCACGGCGTAATTCACGGTCTAAGTAAGATAAGTTAGCAGAAGCACCAAACGTACCGGCACTGCCTAAATCCCAATTATTACCCAGTCCCAATGTGAAGTTAGGAGCAATATTTTCTGTTTTATCTGCGTATTCACCATCAAGAGTAATAGCCACTAATGGCTCACTCAGTTCGAGTGGGCGAACCGTTTGCATATTAACTGTACCACCTAACGCACCTTCAATCATGTCAGGTGTTGGCGACTTAATGACTTCAACTGTTTTTAAGAAGCTTGAAGGGAAGTCGGATAAATTAATACCGCCACGACCAGGGCCTGCTGTAGAACGGCCGTTTAGTAAAATAAGGTTTTCTGATACGCCACGAATGGTAACTGATTCACCCACACCAAAATCTGTTGCTATTGAAACACCCGTGATACGTTGTAGCGCTTCTGCAATATTGTTATCAGGTAACTTACCAATATCTTCAGCGACAATCGCATCAACAATTCTATCATCGGTACGTTTTAGTAGATTAGCTGCTTTTAAACTACCAAATATGCCACGAACGGCAATGACTTCAATTTCGTTTGTGTCGCTAGCGTCTGCATTTGTCTGGGCTTCAGGCTCTGCTGCCATTGCCGACATTGATAACATTGCCGTTAATGTTGCGCCAAAAATACTAATATTATTTGCTTTGCTTCTAGCCCCAGTAAACATCGAACTTATTTTATTCAGCTTCATATTTCCCCCCAAGAAATCATTAATTTTTGTATGACCAATTGTTGTTCTTTTAATCGGTTGACACATTTATATAACATGTTACCAATAGTCGCAACCATTATTACCAAATTGTTTAATTTTGTTATACCAAAGTATATATTGGTAGCCGTGATTTTTGTAAGTCAGCTGAATAAGGAGTTGTATAAAGGAGCGGTTATAATCAGAATAGCTTAAATTTAAGTGAGTGAAAGTTAGATAACTCATTGACGGTGAAAGGATACTTCAATATTCTACGGCCTTCATAATTTAATGGATTAAAGACATGATGAAGCCAAAAATTAATTTTCTATTACTGCCGATACTTATTTTAATGATTCTTAGCGGTTGTAGTAGCAATCCTGTGTTACACCCTGAGCCCATTACCTTGACTAGCGCTCGATTTGGTCATGCCGCAGTCAATGATGGTCAAAACATCTATGTATTGGCAGGGTCTAACAGCACAGGTTTTCTTTCCGACATTGAAATCATTGAGCCTATATCAGGTAAAAAGCAGGTGTTAGCGAATAAACTCATCCCAAGAAGGTTTTTTTCTGCGGTTTGGGATGGGCAAGAGTCAATTTATATTATTGGTGGTGTCAGCTTTGAGGCCCAAAAATTTAGATTTGAACACCGCGTAGAAGTGTTTAATACCGTGACCCACCAAGTTAGCTTTGCCAAGCCGTTACCTGCACCAACAAGACGTAATAGTGCCGTTTTGTTAAATGGTAATATTTATGTTGTTGGTGGCTCATACCCTAAAAATGGTCAGTTAGCACCGAGTGGCTTAGTCGCTGTGTTAAATGGTGAGACACAAGGCTGGGTTAGAGCGGCCAATATGCCAACCACGAAAGAAACTAGAGCAGTGGTTCATGATGGTTATATCTATGTGGTGGGTGGCTATGATAATAAAAACTCATTAACAGCTTTTGAAAAATATGATCCGCAATTAAAAAAGTGGCAATCATTACCCGCTTTACCTGAAGCTATCAGTGCCCATTCAATGTCAGTGGTTAACCAAAAGCTGTTTGTATTTGGGAGTTATGACAATTTGACATTAACTTACGCATACGATTTTGTCAGTGAGCAATGGATGAAGATTGATATTGGTTATCAAGCCAGTAGACATAATGCAGCGACCACACTCGGTGACACCACTTATGTGATTGGCGGCAATACCGACATAAAAGGTCAATATCTGAAAGATATACAAGTCTTTAAATTGTAGTTTTAGCGAATGTAAGCTTATTCAGGCTGTTCACAGCTGAAATCAATCATGCCCCATCAATGGCTACTTTTTAAAGGTTTAGCGGACGGGGCATGTTTGAACTATCTACAATGGTCGATAACTACAGCTGATAACCCGCCTTTTAAAGCTTGATAGTCGCTATTTATAAGCACCATCAGAGTAGGTTAGTTCATAGCTATGTGAGTATATTTCAAGGATATTCCCGAACGGATCTTCCATGTATATCATGCGATATGGTTTTTCACCTGGGTAATAAAAACGTGGTTTTGCCATACGTTTTTTACCACCAGCAGCAACAATTTTTTCTGCAAGCCCTTCAACATCAGGATCTTGTACACAAAAGTGGAACACGCCGGTTTTCCAATATTCAAAGTTATCTTTTGGATTTTGCTGATTTTTAAACTCAAAAATTTCAACTCCAACTCTATCACCAGTGGATAGATGAGCAATGCGAAAGTGTTCCCAACCACTCCCAAATACATCAGTACACATTTCACCAATGGCGGAGTTATCTTCTTTAATTTCAGTGGGCGCCATAATGAGGTACCAACCTAATGTCTCGGTATAAAACTTTACCGCGGCTTCAAGATCGGGCACTGATATACCGATATGGCTAAACGTACGTGGATATGTCATCTGTGTTCCTTATCATATGAGAATTGGCATAGTTTATTACTGCTCAAATATAGCCAAACTATAGAAAGTTGCACTGAAGATACGGCTGAAGTGGTTTATTCGATCAACAGAAATCATTTAGATAAGGTGAACTAGGCTAAGGAATGCGTGTATGGAAGGTTATCGCTCTGGTATATAAATAAAAAGCCAGCATATTGCGGGGCAAAATATGCTGGCTTTATTGTGTTGCAGTGATTATCTAAATTGTGGTTTGTTTATTGATTTAGTTTTCAGTTTGATACTTTTCAAACCACCACAGTATATGGGCCACTTTCGACATCAAATTACTGGGCCTTTTATAAATTCCATGGGGCGCATCAGGAATTCGCACCATAGCAGTATCAATATTGCGTAATTTAAGCGCTTGATAAAACTGCTCAGTTTCAGCAATAGGTGTACGTTGATCTGCTTCACCGGTTAATAGCATTGTTGGGGTGGTGACATTACCCACATAGCTGATGGGTGATAATTTCATGTAATGGGCGCTGTCTTCCCACGGCATTTTCTCGAACCAGTTTTTAATCACAAAAGAGTAGATATCAGTTGTTAATACAAAGCTATACCAATTGATTACCGGTTTTGCGACCACAGCCGCTTTAAATCTGTCAGTGTGCCCCACAATCCACGCTGTCAGTACGCCGCCACCAGAGCCGCCAGTAACAAATAATGCATCTTCATTAATCGCATCTTGTGCGATAACGCCATCAACCACAGACATTAAGTCATCATAATCTTGGCTTGGGTAGTTATTATGGATTGTTTGAGCAAACTCTTTACCGTAACTGTCACTACCGCGGGGGTTAGCGTATACCACTACGTAACCACTTGCCGCCATCAGTTGTACTTCAGCTGAAAAGTGCGGTCCGTAATTGGTGACGGGGCCACCGTGGATTTCTAAAATTAGCGGGTATGTTTTACCGGCTTTTTTACCTGCTTCATAACCCGGCGGGTAAGCGACCCATGCTTGAATATCGCGCTGATCAAATGAAGATTTAACATTGAGCTCTTTAATGGTGGCCAAGGTTTTGTAATTAAGGGCGCTATCGCTAAGGCTGGTTAACTGCTTAGTTTTGCCTTTTTTAGTAATGGCGACATCAGCAGGGCGTTGTGGATTTGAATAGGTAAAGGCAATGGTGCCATCTGCAGCTACATCAAATTGACTACCTGTATATGGGCGGCCAAATGCTAATCCACCAAGGTTTTGTGCCACTACCTTACGTTTGCCGTTAAGGGGTTGATAGGCAACATAGGTTTCGCCATGGTCATGGTAATTAAAGTAAACTGCTTTACTGTTATCAGCCCATTTTATGCTGTTAATTGAACGGTCTAAATTGGCGGTTAATGAATGTTTACCTGAACCATCAATATTCATGATGTATAGCTCAGTATTTTCGTAATTTTTATGGTTTTGATCTGCACCTAAATAAGCAATATATTTACCATTTGGCGATACCATAGGGCTGATATCTGGGCCGACTCTATCGGTTAACTGAGTGACTTTTTTGGTATTGATATCTAAGCGGTACAGATTATTATCAGTCCATTCTAAGTCACTTTCTGCGCGCTTATTACTTGAGTAAAATAGTTGCTTACCATCCTGACTCCAACTTAATTGGCCATTATGATCATAATCACCTGAGGTTAATTGACGCGCTGAACCGCCATCTGCTGACATCACAAATATGTGGCTATTTCCGGGTTTACTAAAGCCTGCACCATCAAAGCGGTAATACATATCATCAATATACACCGCTGGTTTGGCCCATTCAGCGCCTTTTGGCTTGCCCGGTAATGACACTACAGATTTTGGTTTGCTAGCAACAAAACGGGTAAAGGCTAGTTGCTTACCATTTGGTGACCAAGACAAATTAGCTGGCGAATGAGCAAAGTGACTCATTTGTGCAGTGTCTCCAGTTTCTAGCCATTTCATATGGATTTGAGGTGCGCCACTGGCAGTAGAAATATAGGCTAACTTGGTATTATCTGGTGACAGTGTTGGCGAGTAATCGACATGCAGTCCATTCGTCACTGGAGTGAGCGTTTTATTTTTATCGACCTTCCAAATATTACCGAGTTTTTTGTCCGTTTGAATGTCCATATAATTACGAACAAAAAAAACCTCATCGCCATCCTTGTTGATGGTAAGGCCTGATGCATATTGCAGATTGAAAACATCTTCTAATTGCAAGGTTGAGTCAGAGTCTTGCGCAAACACCATCATTGACGCAAAAGGGGCAATTAATAATAGGCCCATGCTTTTATTAAATATATTCACTAAATTTAGTCCTTTTTGAGTTATTTTTAGCGATTTTAGAAAAGTCCTGTGCAGGTTTTTGTTTGCTAACACATGTATTTCATTAAACACCGAGTGAGTAAATTACCATATGTAGCGTAAATGACAAGCTGATGTGAATCGTTGTTTACATTTGTGGTGAATTGAGTATATTAAATGCAAATTAACTCTCTCTTAAATGGTTATAACAATGCTAACAACCACACCAATCAATAAAAGTTTCTTTAAAGGTCTCTCGCTAGTTGCGATGTCTTTAACCAGTTTATTAACGCACTCTGTACTCGCTGACACCAAAGTAATACATGCAGGTGAGCTATTAGCTTTGCCGGGTAAGGCGCCATTATCAAAGCAGACAGTGGTCATTAAAGATGGTGAGATTATCGCAGTAGAACAAGGGTTTATTGCGGCTTCAACCTACGGTAGTGATGCTCAGTTTGTCGATTTATCTGATCGCTTTGTGATGCCAGGTTTGATGGATATGCATGTTCATTTACAAATGGAATTTGGCCCGGATAATATTAGCGATACGGTAAAACTGTCTGATGCAGATATCGCAATGAAAAGTGTTCATTATGCTAAAACCACTCTGATGTCGGGCTTTACTACGGTGCGAGACTTACTCAGTGAGCCAGAGCAAATGTATGCCTTGCGCGACGGGGTCGAAAAAGGCTGGATTGACGGCCCGCGTATTATCGCAGCAGCGGGTGTTTCAATTACGGGGGGGCATTTAGATGTCGATGGCATGGCGCCGGATTTGTTAGCAATGAAGTCACCAATGACGATTTGTGATGGGCCTTTTGAATGCCGAAAAATAACCCGTGAAGCGATAAAATATGGCGCTGACGCTATTAAGGTCGCCTCTACTGGTGGGGTGTTGTCTGACACAAACACGGGTACTGGTCAGCAAATGACTGATAATGAATTAAAAGAAATTGTTGCTACAGCCCATGGGTTAGGGCGTAAAGTTGCCAGTCACGCACACGCTACGGCAGGTATCAATGCCGCACTTCGAGCTGGAGTCGACAGTGTTGAGCATGGAAGCTATGCCGATAAAGAAACTATCAAGTTATTCAAAAAAACGGGGGCGTATTTAGTTCCTACCCTACTGGCTGGTGCTACAGTTGTCGATATGGCTGAAACCTCAGACTTTATGTCAGCGCCCATCAAAGCCAAAGCGATTCGTGTCGGCGCAGATATGCTTGCCAATTTTGAAAAGTCTTACAAGGCAGGTGTTAAAATTGCCTTTGGCACCGACAGTGGTGTTTCTAAGCACGGTATTAATGCTCAAGAAGCAGTATTAATGCATCAAGCTGGCATGACCACCGCAGATATTTTAAAGTCCGCAACCGTTAATGCTGCCGATTTAATCGATATGAGTGACAAACTCGGCACCATAGAAGCAGGCAAATATGCAGATATTATTGCTTTAGATTCAAGCCCGTTAGACAACATTTCACAGTTACTTGATGTGGGGTTTGTGATGAAAGGTGGCAAGATTTACAAGCAGTAATAACCTCAACGGTAAACATTGCATAAAAGGCGCTACGGCGCCTTTTTTCTTGCTACAAGCTTCTAAATTATAAGGATTCAGTTACATATCTGATATTTAGTACGTAACTGGAAACTTAACAATAGAATCATTTCTTAATGGTAATTCAAGTCGAGTGACTTAGTGACTTAGTGACTTAGTGACTTAGTGACTTAGTGACTTAGTGATTTTGTGACTTAGCCAACAAAGATTACCAAAAATGTTATTAGCCTCTAAACTAAAATAAGCGCTTAACGAGTTGTAATTAGCTTAGCTATATTCATCATTAAATAAAGGCAGGTAATAATGGCACAAGATAAGCCAAGTTTTATTGAGCTATTTGGGCACTTATATAACCCCGCTGATGGCTCAGTTAATCGAGCTGAGGGCTCTAATCATCAGCTTGAAGGCCCTAGCAATCAAGTTAGCGGCGCTGTTAATCACACTGTTGTTAATGATAGTGGTCAATACACTAATCATTCTTTAGGGGTGTCTTTTACAAAACCTGCCGGTTGGCATTTTATGTCGTTAAAGCCGTTTACAGCATCGATAACTTCACAAGAACTTTCACAAAGTCGCTTTACCCAAAATCTTATTAATGGTGAAGATCCGATTGTAGTGATGTCGCAAATCAATGCTCAATATAGCCGCACCATGGGGCCTTCCATCAGTGTTTATGCCGAACCTTTTACTTATCAAAAAGGTGAAAGCTTGCATGGGTTAGTGAAAGGGTTTGAAGCCTTATACAAAAAAGGTTTAAAGCAATACAAGATCCTCAGCATCGCTAAAGAATTCAAAATAAATCAGTGTGACTCAATCGAATATACCTCACAGTTTTTATTTAAAGCGACCTGGGCGGAAAAACTCACTCGGAATCGGTGCCTTATTTCGGTGAATGAACCAATTATATTCACTTTTAATATGATTGATGTACCTAAAGATGAATTAGTAAATCCCGCTAATGATAACCCTTCACATGATGCCCAATATATATTTGATCAATTTAAAGCCAGTATTCGCTACTTTTGATGGTTTAAAAAGCGCCTTTTTTACGATTACGTGATTCAGACTGAACTGAGTTTATCATTTTGCCAAAGGCTTTATCTTTAGCCCTTTTTTCCGCTAAGGTGGCACCATTTAACGCTTGTTCACGCATAAGTTTTTGATAACTAGCATAGCGCCGAGCAGTAATTACCCCAGACTCTATGGCTGCACGAACCGCACAACCTGGTTCATTGGCATGACTACAATCAGCAAAACGACACTGCTGGGCTAATTCAGTAATTTCACTGAAGGTTTCATTTACGCCTTGCTCGCAAGCGCCAAGTTGTAACTCGCGCATACCTGGAGTGTCGAGTATTAAACCGCCTTGTGGCAAAGTCTTTAAGGCTCTAGAGGTAGTGGTATGACGGCCTTTGCTGTCATCTTCACGTATATCACTGGTTAATTGTGCTTCAAAACCCATAAGTCCATTTACTAGCGTTGACTTCCCTACACCTGATGAACCGAGTAGGGCAATAGTGTTGCCCTGCTTACAGTATGTATCTAGTACTGATAATTGTTCTTTGTCCAATGCATTAATGGCATGCACCATCATAAATGGATCAAGGCTTTGTACTTGGGCTAGCTTATCATCTAAATCTTGACAAAGATCCGCTTTAGTTAAAATGATGATCGGTTCTACCTGAGCTTCTTTGGTTAAAGCTAAATAGCGCTCTATTCGGCTAAGATTAAAATCCTGATTCAACGAACACACAATAAACACACTATCAACATTAGCTGAAATTAGTTGTGTTTCGACTTTACTACCTGGGGCTTTACGTTGGAATAAGGACTGTCTGTCTAACAGTCTATGAAATTGATTATCACCATTGAATAATACCCAGTCACCGACACATAAACGTTCAGCAGCTTGTGAAAATGATTGATTTAGGCTGCAGTGACCATGCTCTGATAACACCACAACACCGCTGCGGTGCTGTTCAATTACCCGGCCTATGTTGAAGTCAGTTAACTCATCGAGAGTGAGTTGTTGTTGAAAGAAAGGGCGCCAGCCGAGTTGGGATAAAGACGGAAGTGTATGCATAGTTTTACCTTGAAGGCCTGTTTTTTCACGAAAAAGTTCTGATACAAGTTTTGATACAAGCCTTTAGTTCAATTACTTTCGAAACAGGACATGAAATTCTTAATTAATTTTAGCAGTTAAATTGGCTGTGATATTAAACAAAATGCTGCCAATAAGGTACTTAAGTTATCGTCGCTGCCTTTTATGGCTGCCAATTTTAATCATGGGTGCTTATATTACATAGTTGGTAACTTATAGAAGGGATACTTTATATGAAACTTATCAGTAAAGCTTTACAGTTTCAGGGCTTAAGGTGTCAACTGAAATGCTCAATATGGCTCGTAAACGGCATCCCGAGATTCATTTTATCCAAGGCGATATCTGTGAGTGTGACTTCCTGAAAAATATCATTTTATAACGGCATGGGACAGTATTTAGCATGTACCCTTGAAAGAGCAAGAAAACCTTATTGCTAAAATAGTAGCAAGCTTAAATGTTAACGGAGTAGTTATATTTTCTTTTGATGCTACTGTTCAAAAAGGTGAGTATTCTGCCTTTATCGCTTCAATCAAAGGATTAACCATAAGTAAAATAAGCTTTGCTATGAATGCTCATCCCTGTAAATTAACCTTATAGATTGTTCGATAAATAACCGGGCATCAGGCCACAATAGGGAAGTTGATAAATGTATTCAGAGTTAGCCATTTTGGCTGTTTTTACTTTATGTTACAGCTTGGTCGCAGGGCGATTTGAACGCTCAATGATTTCTGGCCCTATGGTGTTTGTGGTGGTGGGTTTTGTGCTCGGCCCATCTGCTCTGAATTGGCTGGGTAGTGACCTTGATGGTATTGGCATTAGGGTGTTTGCAGATATTACCTTAGCCATAGTGTTATTTTGTGATGCATCAAACGCCAATTTAACTGTACTGCGTAAGCACATTAATATCCCAACCAGAATGTTACTTTATGGTTTGCCCGGGGCAATTTTATTAGGCTTTTTGGCAGGCTTTGTATTATTTCCTAATCTCGGTGTCTTTGAAATCGCAGCGTTAGCCACCATGTTAGCTGCAACCGATGCTGCTTTAGGTAAGGCGGTGGTTTCAAGTCCTATTGTGCCAGCACCATTACGTGAAGGTTTGAATATAGAAAGTGGTTTGAACGATGGTATCTGTGTACCGATCTTATTTGTTTTTCTAGCGTTAGCGGCAGGTAGTGTTGCTGAAGGAGCGGTATCAGAATTAGCAGTACACTTTTTAGTTGAAGAATTAGGCATTGGGTTGCTGGTCGGTTTAAGCGTGTCGTTTATTGGTGCTGGTTTAATAAAGGCATGTTATAAAAAAGGCTGGATAACCGAGATTTGGAGCCAAAACCTTGTGTTAAGTTTGGCGCTGTCTAGCTTTGCCATCGCCCAAGAGTTAGGTGGCAGTGGTTATATAGCAGCATTTTCTGGCGGCTTGTTGTTTGGTTATTTATGCCAAGAGCATAAACATAAATTGTTATTACCAACCGAAGGTATTGGCGAAATTATGGCGCTTTTGACATGGTTATTATTTGGTGCATTTGTCATTGGAAATGCCTTTCACGAGTTTACTTGGACTATGCTGATTTATGCCTTACTCAGCTTGACCATTGTTCGTATGTTACCGATATTTTTGTCATTGGGCCGTGCTGGTGGCAATATCCCTTCGAAAATTTTTCTAGGCTGGTTTGGACCTCGGGGCCTTGCATCGATAGTGTTTGTTATTATCATGCTGGACAAGGATTTACCCGGCGGTAATTTTATGGCCATGACGGTGATTTGCACTGTGTTTATTAGTCTTATTTTACACGGGATGACTGCTCAACCTTTCGCTAAATGGATCAGTAAAAGGGCAGATTAAGTCCTGATTTAATAGGGAAGTGAGAGATTAGCTATCTCTCCCTTAATTTTTTGTCAGCAGCAAACAAAGCTAATCCCCATTCATGTTACGCCATTCACTTTTCACTTTTCACTATTTAAGATTTTATTCTTTGGTTTCACAGCACATATTAGATTAAAAATCGTTAAGCTTGATGTTGTTATTGATTGGTATTTGCTAATCTAAGTTAATGATTTGTTATTACATAAAAAGGAATTTATATGAACAATGCTGTAGTGAAAGCGATTAAAGCCAATAAGTCGTTATTGTTATTTATCATGTTAATGTGTGTTTTTCGAAGCGCTGTTGCAGACTGGTATACCGTGCCGTCAGGCTCAATGAAACCGACTATCATTGAAGGTGATAGATTGTATGCCGATAAAATGGCTTATGATTTACGAGTACCTTTTACGCACATTTCGCTTTATAAGATTGCAGATCCTCAGCGCGGCGATATTATTATTTTCGAATCTACTGCTGCTGATAATAGACTGGTTAAACGTGTCATTGGCATACCAGGGGATGTCATTGCATTGACGGATAATGTGCTCAGCATTAATGGAAAGACATTAGCCTATCAACCAATAAGTGCAACTGATTCATCCGAGGACAAAATTGAGCAGTTATTCTCTGAAACTAGCACGGTTAACCATTTCGTTCGTACCAGTAATAGTGGCTCTAGGCTTTCAAATTTTTCTGAGGTTACCGTACCAGAAGGTCATTACCTAGCACTAGGCGATAACCGTGATCATAGTTCTGATTCTCGAGTGATTGGTTTTGTACCTAGAGATGAAATCATAGCCAAAACATCCAGTGTAGTAATGTCATTTGACTATGATAATTACTACATTCCACGTTCAGAGCGCTTTTTACATAGCTTAATTAAGGGCTAAACTTTCATAAGCAAGATCATAAGCTTTGCCTAAATCTACGGTTTTAGGTTTAGCTGACTTGTGGTCTGCTTCTCGTTTATCGGTTGCTCTTATTGTGGCTGGATGAATAAAAACGATAGCTGGCTTCAATGTCGCCAATAAAGCACCTTCCAATAAAAAAGTACCCGCGCCGCCAGCACCTTGTCCTGTTGTAGATCGTCTATTAATAACTACTTTTTCAATATTATTGGCATCACAATATTGTGAAATTTGCTCTATCATAATTTTCACTTCCGCTTGCTGAGGGTGCTTGTCTACAGCCAGTTTATTGAACTTTGGATTAATGAGTTCATGTGCTGTTCTTGTGCCCGTTAACGTCACTATCCGCATTTCATTTGCTTTAAGCATGATTCCCATTACATTCATGATATGTTCTCTTTTGTCATTTTTATTTGGTCAAATCAGCCTTTTGAAGGCGCTGACAGATAAACTTAATCGGCTATCACTTAATCGGCTATCACTTAATTTACTATCACTTAATTTACTATCACTTAATTTACTATCACTTAATTTACTATCACTTAATTTACTATCACTTAATTGATTAGGGTGAAAATCATTATGATAATTATAGTGATAATAGCGCACTAACTTAACATGATACTGTTTATTTACACAGCGTTTGTGATTGGCGTTATTGAAGGCTGATATAGAGGTATATCTTGTCTTTGTAGTGGTTTTTTTGCTGTGTTAGTGGATATTTTAACCATTGGCGCTTTTTTCATTAACTGAGTTCAGCAAGGGAAATTTGGGATGTACGACAAATTCATTTGTATAAAATAAGAAGGCTATAAAAATTATAATCTTATAGCCTTTTGTATATCTTAGTTAGCAGCTTGTTTAGAAAGTTATTAGCCTAAGAATAACTGCATGATTATCAAGCAGATTAATACTGGGCAAACAAACTTCACATAAACAGGCCACATACGCCAAAAGTAGCTATCTTTATCAACGCCTTGTTGCTGTGAAATTGCTGCAAGTAATGAATTCCTATGCCAAACCCAGCCTAAATATATCGCAATACCCAAGGCAATTAATGGCTGTGCTCGTTCAGTCGTTATGGTGATGATCAAACCAAATAACTCATTAAAGTTAAACACAATCACGCAAGCAACAGTGGCGATAAACGCGCCGACGACTAAACTGGCACTGTTACGTGTTAAGGACGTTTTTTCAACTAAATAGCTGGTGGGTACTTCTACAATTGACATTGCCGAGGTCAAACCGGCAATGGTCATTAATGAAAAAAACACGATTGCTAATAGATATTGGCTGATCCCACCTAAAGAATCAAAAAGCGCTGGTAATACACTAAACACTAAGGTGTCAGAATTTAGTAAACTGCCATCGTCAGCGAAAATTTGTACGCCATTGTGCTGGGCCACATACATCGCTGGAATAATCATTAACGCGGCTAGCAATGCGACGCTGGTGTCCATTAAGGTAACGTATGCGGTTAGTTTAGCTATGTTTTCTCGTTTATTAAGGTATGCACCGTATACCATCATGGCGCCAGTACCCACAGACAGTGAGAAAAAGGTTTGCCCTAATGCGCCCATTAGCACCTCTGTATCTAATACCCTCGAAAAATCAGGCACAAATAATACTGACAAACCTTGCATTGCCCCTGGCTGGGTTAAAATATAGATAGCGCCAGCGACTAACATGACTAGTAACAGTGGCATCAATCGTTTTGACCAACGCTCAATTCCTTGCTGTACCCCTTGGCGGATCACCCATATCACCAGTGTGATAAACAATAGGGTAAAGACTAAATTTCTACTGATAGAAAAGTCCATTAACCAAGCCGCCACCTCAGCTTGGTTCGCCATCTGTGCCACTGGCGCTAGGGCAAAACTGACAAACCAGCCTGATAGAATGCTGTAGAAAGTACAAATAAGCGTGGCAGTGATAATTGAAACAAGTCCGATACTTTTAGCTATCTTTTTGGCTAAGGGCTTATTTGCAAGTTTAGCCATTGCATCAGCTGGATTAGTCTGTCCGTGACGACCAACCATTAATTCAGCCATTAACATAGGAAAGCCCAGCAGTAAAATTAACACGGCATAGACAAGTAAAAATGCACCGCCGCCATGGGTTGCAGCTTGTGTAGGGAATCCCCAGATGTTACCAACACCAACAGCAGAACCTGCTGCGGCCATAATAAAACCAATACGAGAACTAAATTGGCCAGATGATTTTACGCTCATGTGTTTAACTCTATAGACGCTAATAATTGAAGAGCGCGCATAGTAATGTCTTGAACCTTTTAAGCAATAAAAAATATTGCTAACTAAATCTTTTTAGTGACTTTTAATGTGGCTTAGTTGTTAATATGTGGTTTTTTATTGCGATTTAATTGTTTTTGGTGATATTTAATTGTTTTACAGTGAGCAGATTTTCTCATCAGCGCAATTAAATATTAGTCGAGTTAATTTTCAAGAAAGTGATCTGCCGCAGGCGATGATGTTTTAATGTGCAATGATGTTCGGGCTATCACAGCTGAAGAGAAACAAATAAAAGCCTTTCAAGAACAGTGAAGGCATTGAGTCACATATTAGTGAGTGTTTATTCCTAGGGCTAGGGTAAGGGGATAGCTGTGCTACTTTTTACTTTTTTTAAGACAAAACTAGAATTAATACCAGCAATATGCGCATTGGTGGTTAACTTATCTAATAAAAACACCTTATATTGCTGCATATCAGTGACTAACACCTTTAAATAGTAATCAGCTTCACTGCCAGTAATTAAGCTGCATTCTTGCACTTCATCATATAAGGCAATATCTGCTTCAAATGCCTCTAAAATGGCAGCGCTGTGTTTTTCTAGTCTCACTTGAATATACACGGTTAATGCTAGCTTAAAATGATCTGCATTTAATAGGGTGGCATAACCACTAATGTAACCAGCATCTTCTAATGCTTTGACTCGCCTTGAGCAGGGAGAAGGTGACAAGCCTACTTGTTCAGCTAAGTCTTGATTTGATAACTTACCCGATGCTTGCAGTAATTTTAAAATGTGAAAATCGGTCTTATCAAGTGTCAGTTCTGCCATCGGTGTTCCTCAAAATGTTGTCTCACTCATGTCATTAATTAAGTGACATCAATAGATCTTATTATAATAACTGCTGTTGATTAAAACCGATCTTATACCAAAGATGACATTTTATCGAAGCCGTTATTAATTAACGGTTACGGGCTGTGATTCTGATGCGGCTTGCTTTCCCCACTGATGATATTCTTGCTCAAACAACTCTTGTTTAAGGTTATCGATTAACTGCATGGCGTCTTGTTCTGTTAGTCCAAAATTGCGCAATAAATCCAGTCCACGTAATAAAGTACTTTCAATATAAACAGATCCTGCATATTTCACCCCATGCTTATTTAAGTAGAATTCTTCCGCTCTTGAGTTTGTGCGAGCATAGATATCTAACTGTTTGTAATGAGACAGCATTAACGCAAGTCGTTTTAGTCTTTCTGAACCAGTTGCTGAAATAAAAGCGGCTTTTGCAACCTTTAACTGTGCCTTTTGCTGAATACCACTATTGAGGATGTCGCCGAAATGAGCATTTAGCCCTAATGCTTTACCTCTTTTAACGCATTCATAGTCAATATCGTAAGCAGCGTAGGAGATATGAGCTCTATCAGCCAGTAGAGCGATTAAACGGCCAACTTCATCTAAACCGATAATTACCAGTTGATTGTCAGCTGCGTGAGGATCATGACTGTCATTATAACGGTCAGTGATAAACTGTAAACTGAGCCAATTACCTAATTTATTCATAAAAGGTGTAATAATCATACTGATACTAATGATAATAAAGCCGACAGCTGCGTTATGACTGTCTAGCACGCCAGCGACAGTACCAATGCCTAATAATACGAAGGCAAATTCACCCACTTGGCTAAGGGTAAAACCCGTCTTGATGCTCACGGTTAAGCTTTTACCATCTATTAACGCTAATGTAATAAATACCAAGGTCTTAATCAGCACTGCAGCAGCTAACCAGATTAAAATTGTGCCAAAATCGCTTAAAAGTACTTCGGGGTTGATGGACATGCCCACTGACAGGAAAAATAACCCCATCAGTGCTTGTTTAAGTGGTGTTACCACTTCTTCTAACATTAACTTGAAATCAGAAGTTGATAGCAACATACCTAATATAAAAGCGCCTAAAGTTTGTGAAACCCCAGCGACACTAGACAGCCATAGAGTGGTAAAAATCACCACAAACAAACTTAACGCAAAGGCTGATTTGTTTTGACTGGTAATACTCATTTTTAGGCAAAATGGTAAAATATAACGGGCTAGAATGAACACACAAACCATCAAGCCAATTATTAACATGCTGGTATATAAACCAGAATTCGCATTGGTATTTTGTTGATGCGCTAAAATCGGAATTAGCGCCATAATCGGCACGACACTGATATCTTGAGCCATGAGATTCGAAAATATGTTTGTGCCGTGTGGGGTGTTGAGCTGTTTTTTCTCTTGCAGTAATGTCATCACCACAGCGGTAGAAGACTGTGAAAAAATGGCACCAATTACAAAACCCACTTCCCAAGCCAAACCCATAACAGTACCCAGCAGAGAAAATAACGCTGAGGTCAACAATACCTGACCAAAGCCTTGAACAATAATGGTCTTTCTCATACTCCATAATTGTTGTGGCTTCATATCTAAGCCTAAAGTAAATAAAAACAAAACCACACCAAAATCGGCAATATTTTGTAAGGTTTCAATATTGGTTGTGGCAATAGGACCAGGTGTGTGTGGTCCTAAAATTATTCCTGCGACAATAAAACCTACAATGGTACCTACGCCTAATCGGGCAAAAATAACAATGCTTATAGTAATGATACTTAACGCAATAATTGCGGGGAGTAAGTAATTATTGATATCCATGAATGTTCCATGATGTTTGAAGATCTGCGAATATTTAAACGGTTTTGTTCACTGCTTACTTTGGGACATACACAAAGGTGCGTAAAACAATAGTGGTTAAATTGTTATTTGTTTATATTTTAACAAGTTAAACTTCGCTTTATAAATCTTCATTGATGGATCAAACCCTACATAGGAATTCAAATAACCTATAAACTTTTAGGTGAGTTTAGGGTGAGTTTAGGGTGAGTTTAGGGTGATTTTTTATTCTTCCGCAATGAATTTGTATTCTGATATGTGTTTTTAAATAAATCCTTATTTTATTTCAATAATGTGTTTAGTTTTTGTTGACTAAAGCGCAATTCAACATTATTTTCTTTTCTTTATTAATCTTTCTTTTTTCAAGGAAAAACCGTGATGACAGAGCCATCTGCGATCAGTTTGATCCCGCCTTTGGTTGTTATAATTTTAGCGATTTTATTAAGAAGACCGATACTTGCCTTAGTGATAGGCGCAGTTGTGGGATTATTGATGCTAGATCCTGCTGAAGCATTGAATAATTTTTCAGAAATCTCACTGAGTGTAATGGCTGACGAAACTATAGGTTGGCTGATATTAGTGTGTGGTACCTTCGGCGCTTTGATCGCATTATTAGTCAGGACCGGCGGCGCTTTTGCCTTTGGTAAAAAAGCCTTACGAGTAGCGAAAGGGCCCAAATCGTCATTAATGATGACCTTTGTATTAGGTGTGGCCATCTTTATCGATGATTATCTTAACGCGCTCACCGTGGGTGAGACCATGAAGCGCGTCACCGATAAATATAAAATCTCCCGTGAAATGCTCGCTTATGTGGTTGACTCAACTGCGGCGCCTATTTGTGTGCTGGTGCCGTTATCAACTTGGGCTGTATTTTTCGGCGGTTTGTTAGTAGACAACGGCATTGCCGAATCGGGGCAGGGCATTGCGGTATATATGCAGGCGATTCCTTATATGCTCTATGCTTGGGTGGCAGTGGTCATGGTGCCATTGGTTATTTTAGGGGTTATCCCACTTATTGGACCGATGAAAAAAGCAGAATTTAAAGCCAAGCAAGGTATTGGTATTCCTGTGGATGAGTCTGAAGAAACCCATACCAGCGATGACTATGGCGTTAAGGCGATTGAAGACAATTTCAGCGCCGCAGATGAACAAGGCAAGTTACATAATTTTTTAGTACCCATCATCTTATTAGTCGGTTTTACCGTGTACTTTGATATTGATGTTTGGCTTGGATTATTGGCGACGATGGCTATCACCATTCCTTATTATACCGTGCAAAAATTAATGCCGTTATCCGATATGATGGAGCAAATGATTGATGGTTTTAAAAGTATGTTGCCTGCCATTGGTACTGTGATCGCTGCGTTTATTTTTAAAGATGTTTGCGATAAATTATTGCTGCCACAATTTGTAATTGAAAGCTTAAGCCCCTATATGACTGCGCAAATGTTACCAGCAGTGGTATTTGTCGCAATGGCGGTTTTAGCGTTTGCTACGGGTTCAAGCTGGGGCATCTTTGCTGTCTCCATCCCCATTGTGATGCCGTTAGCCCAAGCTGTTGGCGCGGATATGCCACTCGTAATAGGCGCGCTGCTTTCTGCGTCATCTTTTGGCAGTCAGGCGTGTTTTTATAGTGACTCCACCGTACTCGCTGCCCAAGGTGCAGGCTGTAATTTAGTTAGCCATGCGGTAACGCAATTACCTTATACGCTTATTGCCGCTGGCATTACCTTTATTGGGTTTATTTTTATTGCTTAGAATATAAGTTCATAAGTCGAGGTTATCGCATTAAACCCGTGCTGAAACTGAATCAATCTCAGTATCAACACGGGTTTTTTTATGGGATAGTGATTATAAATAAATCAACCGTGGAGTCGCTGACAAATGGGGCTATCAAATCAACAAGCGATAACCAAAAATGTGGATTCTGAATCATTCACTGGTTGTAAATTAGCTCTGATTTTTGAAGATAAATTGGTGGTGTACTTAAGGGATGATAAAACCAATATTCCGTTCCCGAATCAGTGGGACTTTCCCGGTGGTGGCCGCGAAGGCAAGGAGTCGGCCCAAGAGTGTGTGCTTAGAGAGTTACATGAAGAATTTGACATTAGGCTGCCAATAGAGCGTTTGATATATCAACAGCGGGGGATTAATCAAACTGCAAATGGCCACTCCTACTTTTTTGTCGCTTATATTACTCAAACTGAACTAGATGCGATTAATTTTGGCTCAGAAGGCCAATATTGGCAATTGATGACGATTACCGATTATTTGGCTCATCCAGCTGCAATAGCGCCATTAAAACAAAGGTTACAGCAGTTTTTAGCAACGAATTAACGCGTTTATTGAGTCACTCATTAATACTGAGCACCCAAAAAGTTAAACCTAGATATTAAGGATGATCATGTACCTACCTAAAAAATTACAAATGCAGTCTAACGAGGCTTTAGACTTTATCCAGCAGTATGGCTTTGCTCTGCTTAGCTCGAGCGATTTACAAGCCTCTCATCTGCCATTAATCCTTAAAACTGATGCTGACGGTAATCACACGTTATATGGCCATATGGCAAAAGCCAATAATCATTGGAAAACATTGGATTTACAATCTGTGCTGGCGGTATTTTCCGGTCCTCATGGGTATATTTCACCTACTTGGTATGACGGTTTTCCTGCCGTACCCACGTGGAATTATGCAGCGGTGCATGTAACAGGGATTTTCGAGCTAACCGATAGCAATGAAACCATTTTGCATTTAACTGACACCATCGCTAAATATGAGCCTGAGTTATTACAACATGGTGGTTTTATTCCGAATGACTACCGCGATAAATTGGCTAAAGCCATTGTGGGTTTTAAGATTTCAATTGCTTGCATAGAAGGGAAACTCAAGCTAGGCCAGCATCGCTCAGAGGCTGATCAACTTGGGGTATTAGCGGGTTTGGCCAAATCGACAAACTTAGATGCTCAGCAGTTATATCAATATACTAAGCAAGTGTTGGGGTAAACATAAGCTTGGGCAGCGATGTGTGTTACTTAAACTGAATAAATCTTAGTTAAGGGGCGTTAATGCAGCAGTTAGGCAACAAGGGTTATGTTATTTCAACGGATCAAAATAAATTAGATATCAGTGTTATTCACGGTTTTATCTCACAAAGCTATTGGGCCAAAGGGGTGCCGATAACAGTATTAGCTAAGGCCATTGAGCATTCTTTGTGCTTTGGGGTATTTACTGACCAAGGCGAGCAAGTTGGTTTTGCCCGCCTTATCACAGATAGAGCCACATTCGCCTATCTAGCTGATGTGTTTATTACTGATCAACATCGAGGAAATGGTTTAAGTAAGTTACTCATCGAAAAGGTGATAAGTCACCCAGATATACAGGGATTAAGGAGAATGATGCTGGCCACAAGGGATGCTCATGGCCTTTACGCTCAATATGGTTTTCTGCCGGTAGATAATCCGGAAATCTTAATGCAAATTTGGCGGCCAAACATTTATCAGCAAGCACAAAATGATACTTAATTGTGGCTTGTTGACAGTGTTTGAGCGCGCTTTAAATAACCACTTAATGGCAACCAAATTAACCCGCACAATAACCCACTTACGACGCCAATTAAGTGAGACTCTGTGGCGACTCTGGCATTGATCAGCTCACTGACGCTGTCACTGGCGCCAAAATAGGTTTCATAACCAGCTTTGATGATGACCCCTAACAATAACAAATAGCCTGATTTAAAGCCTTTTCGGATATCAAGTAGCGCGCCAAAAGTGAAAAGTCCGTGTAATAGCCCGCTTAGCCCCACATAACCCTTTAGTTCTGGGTAAAACCAATATAAGCCGAGTCCTTCAAGCATTGCCAAACTCAAAAATAAGCCTACGAGTTTAACGCTATGCTGTTTGTAGTGGGTCTCATGCAAAAACAAAATCACCCAAAAACCGGCTAGGTTCATTAGTAAATGCCACAAGTTAGTATGCAGAATATTACCACTAAGCAGTCGCCACCATTCACCTTGGGTAATTGAGTCATAGCGATAAGCCAGTAAACTGTCGATATCTATTTGTGCAAGAGGCAGTAAATTTAAGGCAAATAATGCCGCGCAAATGACGCTCACTATAGTTGCAAAAACATATACGCCAATTTGAGTTTGCTTATTTGCCATGTCAGTAACCCTATTTTAAGCTTTAGCCATTTTTTGATTAAGCTCAGCCATTACAGTGTCAGCGTTAGCTAAATAATCATCTAAACCACGTTGGCGAAGGGTGCAGGCTGGGCAATCGCCACAACCACAGCCCTTTATGCCGTTGTAACAGGTAAGGGTTTCATTTCTGACTAAGGTTAATGCTTGGTATTTATCTGCTAGTGCCCATGTTTCAGCTTTGTTTAGCCACATTAACGGGGTGACAATTTGTAATGGTTTATCCATACCTAACGCCAATGATTGCTGCATAGACTTGATAAATTCATCACGACAATCAGGATAGCCAGAAAAGTCTGTTTCACACACGCCAGTGATAATGGCATCGCACCCTAACTGATAAGCATAAATGCCCGCTAAGGTTAAAAAGAGAATATTGCGCCCAGGGACGAAGGTATTAGGCAGTCCATTATTCATGATCTCATGGGATACCGGAATTGAATCTCGAGTAAGCGCAGACACCGCAAGCTCATTGAGTAAACCCACATCCATGACTTTATGGCTGGCAATGTTTAATTCTTTAGCAAGTGATTGAGCAATTTCAATTTCTTCACGGTGACGCTGGCCATAATCAAAGGTGATGGCATGCACTTCGTCATATTGAGACATTGCTTGAATGAGGCAGGTTGTAGAGTCCTGACCTCCGCTAAATACGACAATTGCTTTAGACATTTTTTTCACCATATAAAATTTAAATATATCAACATGTTCCCAGAGCAGACTCATTGAAACAGTTAGTTAATTGAAGCCGTTGATTACGGGCTAAATTATAACGACATTAAGGATAACTTTCATGGTTATTTAACTTTTGATTAGTAGAATTTTAGTGAGATTTTTATAGCAGTGACCTTTTTGTAAAAGCGGCTATTAATAGGCTGATTAATAATCAGCTTTCATCAGACATATGTAATTAGTTGGCAGGTAATCTAATAAGCAGTCATTATCATGGCCGTTAATGGTTGCAGCTACAGTGAAAATACACTATAAATGCGCCCTTACTGAGAATAAGGCAGCTAAATGAAATATCCAGTTAATGAAGTTTTTGAAACCATTCAAGGTGAGGGCACCTTTACCGGCGTTCCAGCAATTTTTGTTCGTTTGCAAGGTTGTCCTGTTGGTTGTGCTTGGTGTGATACCAAACAGACCTGGGATGTATTAGAAGCAAACAAGGTTTCTCAACAACAAGTTATTGCAGTGGATGGCACCATTGGTCGCTGGGCAAATCATGATGCGCATTCATTATTAACTGCATTTACTGAAAAAGGTTTTACTGCAAAACATATTGTCATTACTGGTGGCGAGCCATGTTTATATGACCTAAGTAAGTTAACCAGTCATTTGATTGAAGCTGGCAACAGCGTGCAGATTGAAACCAGTGGTACTTTCGAGGTTCATTGTCATGAGCAAGTCTGGGTTACCGTGTCACCAAAAGTAAATATGAAAGGCGGCTATAAAGTCTTAAAGGCGGCGCTAGAGCGCGCTAATGAAATTAAGCATCCCATCGCCACCCAAAACCATATTGATGAACTTGATGAGTTATTAGCGGATATTGATGTATCTAATAAAACCATTTGTTTACAGCCTATTAGTCAAAAACCTCGGGCAACTGAACTTGCCATGAAAACCTGTATAAGCCGTAATTGGCGCTTATCAATTCAGACCCATAAATATTTAGATATCGATTAACTAACATATTGAAAAATAATCCCGCCTAATGTCAATTGGGCGGGGTTATTTTTTATAACTGATTTTATGGCTAAATTTTTATAACTTCCCCAAACAACCACTGCTGTTAAAATGTTGCAACTCTAGGTCAAATTCTTCAGTACAACCGATATTGTTATTAATCCATTCATTATTATAATAGGTATCTAAATAGCGCTCACCAGAATCACACAGCAAGGTCACTAACGAGCCTGTTTCGCCTTTTTGTTTCATCTGACAGGCTAACTGCAACACGCCATATAAATTAGTCCCCGTTGATGGCCCTACCTTACGGCCAATATGCTGTGCTAACCAGTTCATGGTCGCAATAGATGCTGCATCAGGGATTTTTTTCATTTCATCCACTACACCTGCGATAAAAGACGGTTCAACCCTTGGGCGACCGATGCCTTCAATATTACTGCCTTTATCGCTGGTAATACTTGCATCACCATTTATATAGTAGTCATAGAATACCGAATTTTCAGGGTCTACCACGCACAGCTTAGTATCAAGTTGTTGGTAATTAAGGTAGCGGCCAATGGTTGCTGAGGTACCGCCAGTGCCTGGGCTCATCACAATCCATGCTGGAATTGGATGTGGCTCTTTTTGCATCTGATTAAAGATAGAGTCAGCAATATTGTTATTGCCGCGCCAATCGGTGGCGCGCTCAGCATAGGTAAATTGATCCATATAATGGCCATTGAGTTGCGCTGCTAGGCGCTGAGATTCTGCATATATTTGGTCAGTTTTGTCGACGAAATGACAACTACCACCATAATACTCAATTTGTTGGATTTTCTTTTTCGCGGTTGTGGCTGGCATTACCGCAATGAACGGTAGGCCAAGTAACCGAGAAAAGTATGCTTCAGATACTGCAGTACTGCCAGATGATGATTCTATGATGGTGGTATTTTCATTAACCCATCCATTTGAAATCGCATACAGAAACAAAGAGCGGGCTAAACGGTGTTTTAAACTGCCAGTTGGATGGGTGCTTTCATCTTTAAGATAAATGTCGATGCCAGTTAATTGTGGAAGTTCTAACTTAATTAAATGTGTATCGGCGCTGCGTTGAAAATCAGCTTCTATTTTAGCTATGGCTTGATTAACCCATTGTTTAGACATCTGACATCCTAAGTTTGCTGTAATCGGATTATCTTAAAGATAAATAACAAGATCAGGAAGTTAAATTCTAATGTTTTATGAACAAGGTTACATTTTGACGCTAGACAGCAAATTAATAATCGATATCAATAAATGACTAGGATAAGGCTGTGAAGTTGAAACTAAGCAAATCTTGATGATAAAACTGAAGTGAAACTACTGAGAATTGAAATTGAGCTAATTTGAATGAGCTAACTTGATGAACTGAAATGACTAAAAGAAATGGTGGAGGGAGAAGGATTCGAACCTTCGAAGGCTGAGCCGTCAGATTTACAGTCTGATCCCTTTGGCCACTCG
>NZ_JAUORC010000036.1:0-45433 GCF_030547465.1 Shewanella sp. 5_MG-2023 | reverse complement strand
CTAGAGGCCTAGGACACCGCCCTTTCACGGCGGTAACAGGGGTTCGAATCCCCTAGGGGATACCACCTTCTTTTTTCTAAAAGAACATAAACCACTTAAATGTGGTTTTTTTGTGCCTAAAATTAGGCGAGTTGGTAGCGTGTTAAAAAAGCTCCAATGACGAATATGAGTAAATTTCCCAAAAGAACTCATCGCTAATATCTCATCGATATCTGTAACCTAATTCAAACAGCTCTTATCCATCATATATCCTATTACGGATATACTCGATCACACCAATTACAGCAACCAAGCGAAAACACTATAAAATCCTCCAATTGATAACTTCAAATCCGCCTTAGAGAGCTTTCAAACTAGATCGATTCAAACCAATACTAAGCACTGCCTACTCACAACCTGCTATTCAATTCATCAATTAGTGACTTTATTAAATTCATTAACTAAATCGCTATTCAACTCTGTGCTTATAAAGTCTTATTTAACTGTAAATTTGAGACAAAAAAAGAAGCCATTAAGGCTTCTTCTATAAACAATGACGAAATTATTTTCCCAAGAGGACTGACATTATACAGCAGCTTTACTTAGGCTTTGATAATGCGACAACCTGAATATAGCCAGCGACAGTAATACCAATAAGCCAACTGAACCCACAACAACACCTTGCCATTCAGCTTGAACCCAAAACATCATCAAGTAAGGCCCTCCAAGAGCTGCGCCGAGATAATAACTACAAAGGTATAGTGATGTTGCTTTAGCCCTGTGAGAGGACGCCCTGATGGCCACAAATGAGTTACAACAGCTATGGGTTAAAAAGAATCCACTTGCTGTTAATAAAAAGCCTATAACGATAGCAAATAAATTATCAACTAAGGTCAGTAAAGTACCCAAGAACATCACAACTAATGCGCCGCGATATAAAAATTCCACCCCAAATTTAACCACCCACTTTGCAGATAAGTACGAAGTAAAAGTGCCACTGAGATAGCATAAGAAAATTAATGTCGCACCGAAACGACTAAACCCATACGGCTCAGCCATGAGGTGTAATTGAATAAAACTAAACTGGTTTACCATCATCATAAACGCTATGCCACCAATGACATACACTAAGCGCATTTGATGATCCGTTAAGTGATAAACAAAGCCGCCAATATCTTGTTTTATCTTCAAAAAGGTACTTTGCTTATCTAATTGTGGGGCATTTTTTTGCTCACATCGAGGTAATAGATAAGTCACCAAGGCGATACCCGTTAAGGTCACCAAAAAATTCACCATCATTGCTGACTGCCAATCAAAGTATTGTGACAATAACCCACCCATCAGGCGTCCGCCAATACCACCAAGACTATTGGACATAATGTAAATACCTGCAGCTTTTAGCATAAAGCTCGCTGGCAGTTGCTCTTTAAAATAAGCCATCGCAATGGCTGGTACGGCAGCTAACAAAACCCCTTGCAGTAACCTCACCATCAACAAAGAGTCAAAGTCTTGTACAAAAATCAGTAAGATATTAGAGGCTGCGAGTAACCACATACTCACCATGATCGGCATTAACCGCCCGACTCTATCGGAAATAACCGCATACAACAGTAATGAAAATGCCAGTGAAAAACTGGTAAAAGATAGAATCAATGTAGCTCTAGCACCTGAAACCTCAAAGTGTTCAGCAATGGATGGCAACATCCCCTGCATGGCATATAGGTTTATATAAACCACGACAGATGCTAAGCACAAAGCCCAAATTAAGCGTATTTCAGATTTTGGCCGACAGGTTTTAGTCCTTGTAGATGCAGACAATTCAGGCACAACTTAAGCCTTAAATAAAAATTGATGAAGAATTTGATTATTACCCGAAAACCAACATAAGCAATGGCGGAAATATTAAGATGTGACTTATGCCCTAAAATGATTCTTAGGGCATTATATTTATAGGTTGAGTGAGTTAAACCTAACGAAAACTAATGAGGGACTTTTTTCATCACAACTTCAGTGGTGAACTTGTCGTTGTGGATGACTTGAAACTTTTCATAGGTTTGAAAAATTACCTGCTCATTGTAGGTAATCATTGCCACCACCCCATAATCCACCGCATCATCAATACCTTCAGCAGGTAAAGTAAACTTAAACGGCACTGGAGCTCTGGCAATATCGAAGGTCTTTTGTGAAATGATTGAACCTGGGGTATTAAAGTCAATAATGGCAATATTGATTTTACAGCCTTGAGGCAAGGCTATTTTTTCTAAGTAGCCCGCATAGCCATTAATAACCACTGGCGGCTCAGGTTGAACGGTGACACAAGCACTTAGCATTAATGTTAATAACGAAAATATCGCCATTTTAAATGAAAATTTCATAAATTATCCTTTTGTCATTCTAAGTAGGCCTTCTTGGGTTGCTGATGCAACTAAACGGCCTTGTTGATCAAAAAACTGCCCCTTTACAAAACCGCGACCACCGCTAGCATTGCTGCTTTCAACACTGTAAAGCAACCAATCAGAAAAGTTAAACGGTCTATGGAACCACATCGCATGATCAATAGTCGCCATCCTAACGCCAGGCGTTAAAAATGAAACCCCATGAGGCTGAGCTGCGGTGACTAAAAAATTAAAATCAGAGGCATAAGCCAATAAATATTCTTGTACATTATGATCCGTTGGGATTTTACCACTGGCACGCATCCAGATATATCGTTTGGGCTCAGTGGAATCAGGCGCGATGGGGTGCGAAGGGTTAACTAAACGCATCTCAATCGGTGAGTCAGTCATAAACTTTTCAAGTATTCTTGCTGGGATCTTATCTCGCATACTCACAGCAAGTTCTTGCTGATTAAGTATGCCTTCAGGCCCGGGGACATTAGGCATTTCAGCTTGATGTTCAAAGCCTTCCTCTGGAGCTTGAAAAGAACAGGTCATATAAAAAATTGGCCTACCCTTCTGAATCGCTTTTACGCGTCTTGCACTGAAGCTGCCGCCATCACGCATATTTTCAACATCATAGACAATCGGTAACTTTTCATCACCGGCTCGTAAAAAGTAAGAATGTAAAGAGTGCACATGGCGATCTTCACTGACGGTTTGCTTAGCAGCGCTCAGCGCTTGCCCCATCACCTGGCCACCAAAAACATGACCAAAACCCAAGTCTTGGCTTTGACCGCGAAACAGCCCTAATTCAATTCGCTCTAGAGACAACAAAGACAAAAGGTCATTTAATACTTGGCTCATAATATTCCTAGCAGTTTATTTACTTATCACTAATATCATAGGTTAACTTAATAACCTTGGTTACTGGAAAATTTAATCGTAAATTGAGTCGCATATAAAATTAAATCTACCTAGAAGAAAAAATAGCATAACTTTTTCATCATTTGCGAGATCATAACCCCGTACAAAATCTCAAAAAATTGCTATGCTATTAGTCCATTCTAATTTAAATCAACACCCTGAAGCCTTAATTATATGCAATCTTGGATTTTAGCTATTAGACCACGTACTTTACCGGCTGCGATTGGTCCATTATTAATTGGTAATATTTTAGCACTACATTTAGAACTTTTTAGTTTTACAATTGCTTGTATCTCGATGCTGTGTGCTATTTTATTGCAAATAGCCGTAAACCTAGCCAACGATTATTTTGACTACAAAAACGGTATTGATACCGATGAGCGTGTTGGTCCAGTTCGAGTTACCCAAAGTGGCATGATATCTCCCAACAGTGTTCGAAATGCGATGATTTTGTGTCTTATTCTCGCACTTATCGTCGGCTCAGCACTGATTTTACACGGTGGTTGGCCTATCGCTATTTTAGCTGTAGCCTCATTATTAGGTGCCGTCTGTTACAGTGGCGGCCCGTATCCATTAGCTTCTCACGGTTTAGGTGAAATCGCCGCATTTGTTTTTTTTGGACTAGTGGCCGTAGTAGGTAGTTATTACTTACAGGCTGGGGAAACCAGTATCAGCGCTTGGTTACTTGGCAGCGCCATTGGTATGTTCAATGCCGCGATTATGCTCGTCAATAATACCCGTGATATCCAAACTGATACCAAAGCTGGCAAAAACACCTTAGCGGTTCGTATCGGCCAAGCTCAGGCAAGAGTGCTTTATCAAGCCTTAGTGTATTTACCCTTTGGGCTCATCATTGGCGGTTTTCTGATGGGCTACCTTGCTGGTTTACCGGTTTTACTCGCCGGGCTTTCCATCGTTTATGCCCGTCAGTTAAGTGGCGAGTTCAGTAACACCAGTGGTGAAGCACTCAATCCAATTCTAGGCAGAACCGCAAAACTCACAATGATTTTTAGCTTGTTATTTAGCATAGGTTTAGTGTTTAGTTTGCCGCAATAATAAAATATCACCAATAAAAAGGGCTTCTACTATTTAGTAGAAGCCCTTTTTTAATCTATTGATTTACAATAAGTCTTAAACTGCTTTTGCAATTTAAACTTTAGATAAGGTGCGCGCTTTAGCACTCCAATCTAAATGATACTTTTCACCCGCTGGCTTGTCAGTGCGTTCAAACGTATGAGCACCAAAGAAATCGCGCTGACCTTGAAGTAAGTTAGCAGGCAAAGTTTCACATCGGTAACTATCATAATAAGCAATTGCCGAGCTAATACATGGCGCTGGCGTGCCTTGCATCACTGATGCGGCAACCGTTTTACGCCAATTCATATGTTTAGCCGATAAGCTAGCACTGAAGGTATCAGCCATTAATAAGTTCGGCAGCTCAGCATTATCTTGGTAAGCCTTGGTAATTTCTTGCAAGAAAGTGGCACGAATAATACAGCCTGCACGCCAAATTTTGGCTATTTCAGCAAAATCTAAAGTCCAGTTTTGCTCTTTCGCGGCCATTGCCATTAGCTGGAACCCTTGTGCATAGCAGCACACTTTGGCGCAATATAGTGCATCTTCTAAGTTAGCAATAAATGCTGCTTTTTCTGCATCAGAAAGGGTTACAACCGCAGGGCCAGCAAGTTTGCTGTTAAGCTGTACTCGTAAATCTTTTTGAGTACTTACCGCGCGGGCATAAACAGCTTCGGCAATCGTAGGCGCAGGGCAACCAATTTGTAAACTGCTTACCGCAGTCCAAAGGCCTGTGCCTTTTTGACCCGCTTTATCATGGATCATCTCAACTAATGGCTTGCCTGTTAGTGGATCGTCTTGCTGCAATACTTCTGCACTTATCCCCATCAGATAGCTATTCAAGCTGCCATTATTCCAGCCATTGAAAATATCACCAATTTCATGGGCACTTAAGCCTAATCCGTCATGAAGCAATTGAAATGCTTCGCAAATTAACTGCATGTCCGCATATTCAATGCCGTTATGTACCATTTTCACATAGTGACCAGAACCGGCAGGACCTATGTATGTTGTACAAGGCTCGCCTTCAACAACTGGGTTACCAGGCTCAAAACGTTCAATGGGTAAACCTGTAGCAGGATCGACTTTAGCTGCTATGGCATTCCAGACAGGTGCTACATACTGCCATGCAGCTTTATCGCCACTAGGCATTAAAGAAGGGCCAAATCGAGCGCCAACTTCACCGCCAGAGACTGCAGAGCTAAAGAAAACAAACTGACCTTTATAACGTGCTTCACGTTCTACAGTATCAGTCCATAAACTATTACCGGTATCAACGACAATGTCATCTGACTCAATGCCCGCTTCAATTAATGATTTACACACTCCATCAACAGGTCCACCAGCAGGAACTGACAGCACAATAACACGTGGCTTAGTTAGAGATGACAGCATTTCGGTAAGATTATTACAAGCCAGAATTCGGGGGGCTGAATTGGCTTTTCTTTCCGCTTGTTCTTGATTAATGGCAGCATTAACTTTGACAGTATCTAAATCAAAAGCAGCAACCTGGTAGCCATTATCAACGATGTTTAACGCGAGATTCTTGCCCATAACACCAAGGCCAATAACGCCGATGTCTGAACTGAATGGTAGGGTATTCATTTATTATTTTCCAAAGGTCGCAGAGATTAATCGCGTATAGCGAATCCATTTGGACGGTGATTATACTGATTTGTGTAACTAAATTACAGTCATAATACGTGCATACACTTTTGCCAAAAGCGGCATATTAGATCACCAACAAGACTCTGAAAAAAATTATTCATATAAGACAACACCTTAATCTAGATTTTTAACTTTAGATAAGGAAGTTATGCTTTGTTTATCCGAGTAAAAGTTATTTTGCATTTCCTTTTACTGGCATTAAAAACACATATCAATCATTAAACCTGTTCACTTAACCAGCAATCCTAAATTGTATAGGTAAAGTGTACTTTCTCTAAATCCACCAGTTTTAACCAATTAAGCTAATGATTTAAAATTAGATTTTACCCCTCTGCCAATTAACACTTCTTGAATAAATTCCATTAAAAAATGTGATTAGGTTAATAAATACTACAATTAACCTGCAACCTATACCCCGAAATTGGTATATTCAAAAAATTCACATCTGCTACGGAAACTAATCAATGATTAACGCGACCACTCAAGACAAGCTTCAGCATCTTGATTACATGACATTATTAGTATTTTTAAGGCTATATGAATTTAAAAGTGGCAAGCTCACTGCTGAAGCTTTTAATGTTCCTCAATCAAAGATAAGCCGCTGTTTATCACGCTTGCGAGATGCATTTGATGACCCCTTATTTGTCAAAAAAGTAGCCGGTCTTGAAATTAGCGATAAAGCACAACGGCTCTACCCCATCATTAAAAAAATCGAGATAAACCACCTCGACTTAGCCCAAGAAATTGATAAAAATAATGACAAACTTGATAACAAAGTTGTTATCCATGCTCCATCGGGCTTCACCAATGGCCTACTAAGAAATCTCTATCAATGTAGTTGCATGAGCGCCTGTGTGAAATCAGCGGTACTGCAAGACAATGGTCCCAATGATGAAGAAATGCTGCTAAATAGCCAATGTGATGTGGTGATAAGTTGCCAAGCATCTAGCCATGTAGGGATTCATAATCAGAAAATATGTGAAGTGCGAGATACCTTCATTGTCGCAAGAGATGAGCACCCAATTTGGAATGAGATATACAAACCTATTCTTGATAGAGTGCTGAACTACCCGGTTATTTTGACCGAAGTGTTACACTTTAATAGTGACATTGAAGCCACACCACTGAAACAGTTTGCCGATAGCCGTAAACGCGAGCTCGACGTTGCAGCCAAAACTAATAATCTTAATGAAATTAGTGACTTCCTCATTGGCACTGATGCCATCACGTTAGTGGTATCACAAGGCGCGGTTGATCACTTAACTCAAAATGAAGCAATTAGGGCGCAAATGATACCGAAAACAGAGCGCGCCGAACTGATGCGTAATAAGCCTAATATGAACCTGTATATGCAAACCCGAAAATCAGAGCGCAAGTTAACTGATTGCGTTAAACATAAAATTGCACAACTGGTTACTCAGGGCGCCAATGGCAGCGATGAAGCCTGTCTATTTGAAAAATAAACACCAGCGACATAAACGCCGAGCAATGCTCACAACATTTAGGTGAGCAAACAATGCAAAGGCTATTACTGAGTTCAATAAATAATTTGATGCCATTGCATCAAAAATAATAACCACAAGGTTTTTCAGTAAACTTATTCATAAAAAGCAGACTATTTGATTAAAAATAGTCTGCTTTTTTGTATCTATCCTTAAGGCCTTATCAGCTTGTTACTTCACTTAATCTCTGTAATGTTAATACTGCCTTTGCCATAGGCTGGGTGGCCTTTTTGCTGCTCTTCAGGTAATCGATTAATGCAATAATTGATATAGAAAATATTAAATACCACGGTGAAAAACTTGTTCATTTTGAAATCAATTCCAAAATTCACATGGGCATAGTCTTGTAATGCAGAACGGGCCCTAAATGACCAAAACACGTACAAAAAGAAAGCGCCAAAAAGTAACAAACTACCTACTCCACTCAATAACCCCATTGCACTGTGTGACAGCACACCACCAAAGCCAAAGCAAACCGCGATAGCGATAATAAAGTCGTCATCAGCGGTGCGAATTGATGTAATTGCATCCATTTTGGGATACTTAGCAAATAACCAAATTATCGGGTAAATACCACCAGTAAAAATGGTTAACCAAAATAGTCTGCTGGTTTTAGTATTAATCTTTTCTGGCAGTTCTTTAATGTTGTTCATAAAACTTGATCAAACCTTTGTCATATTTACTGGTTAACAGTCATCTTTCTCAATTTCAGCCACGAGTAACTGAATTCGAGAATACATCTAGTTTAACGATAGATAGAATACCCTTGCCGATTATAAAATAAAAAACATCTCAGTTTGATTAAATAACACTATAAATCAGCACTTAACTCTCAGTTTAGACCAAATTTAGTCCTTAATATCTTTATATTCGATAAAAAGGCGTTATCCATAAAAAAACGAGCCATCAGGCTCGTTTGTTAACATGACACACAAACTAAACCGTGAGTTCCTTGGCCAACGCATCAGCATAGCCCATCTTAGTTAATGCCGTGCGAATAATATCTAGCGTCATCGGATCTTCAATAGTGGCAGGCATAGTATATTCGTTATTGTCAGCAATCTTACGCATGGTGGCGCGCAAGATTTTACCCGAGCGGGTTTTAGGCAGTTTTTGCACCGCGCTGACTAATCGAAAAGACGCCACTGGGCCAATTTCATGTCTCACCAATGCTAGTAACTCTTGATATAAAACTTCATCAGATAACTCGACGCCATTTTTAAGTACCACTAGCCCTAACGGTACCTGACCTTTGAGTTTATCTTGCACCCCAATAACCGCCGCTTCTGCAACCGCTGAATGTTGGCACAATACCTCTTCAAAGCGCCCAGTAGATAATCGGTGCCCAGCAACGTTAATAATGTCATCTATGCGGCTCATAATATACAGGTAGCCATCTTCATCAATATAGCCCGCATCGCCCGTTAAATAATAACCTTGATACATAGATAAATAGCTCTCCACATAGCGTTTATCGTTGTTCCATAAGGTGGTTAAGTTACCCGGTGGCAACGGCAGTTTAATCACCACATTACCACTTTCATTGGCGCTAACTTGCTCGCCCATGGCATCGAGTACTTCGACCTGATAACCGGGTACTGGTCTTGCGGGCGATCCCGCTTTAATCTCGATAGGATCTATCCCCATCAAATTCGCCGCAACTGGCCAACCGGTTTCAGTTTGCCACCAGTGATCGATAACAGGTTTGGCCAATTTATCTTGGGCCCAATTGAGCGTGTCGGGATCGCAGCGTTCACCCGCAAGAAATACTTGCCCTAAACACGATAAATCAACACCTTTAACTAATGCTCCGTCAGGATCTTCGCGTTTAATGGCTCGAATGGCCGTCGGCGCGGTAAAAAAGCTTTTTACATTATATTGTTCGATGATCCGCCAAAAAGCCCCCGCATCGGGGGTACCAATGGGCTTACCTTCATACATCAATGTTGTTGCGCCAACTAATAATGGCCCGTAAACAATATAAGAATGACCCACAACCCAGCCCACATCTGATGCAGCCCAAAACACATCGCCAGCGCCGATATTATATATGTGCTTCATAGACCAGATTAGCGCCACCCCATGGCCACCATTATCTCTCACCACGCCTTTGGGTTGGCCTGTTGTACCTGAGGTATAAAGCACATACAGCGGATGGGTCGCTTCAACGGCGACGCAATCCACTGACGATGCATGGCTCACAGCACTTTGCCAGTCAACGTCCCTTGGGCTTTGTAAGTCTGCAGTATATTGAGGTCGATTGAGAATAACGCAATGGTCAACTTGGTGAGACGCTTGAGCTAAGGCATCATCTAATAGCGGTTTGTACTTCACCACGCCTGACGGCTCAATACCACAAGATGCCGATAAAATAAGTTTCGGTTTAGCATCATTAATCCGGGTGGCTAATTCATTGGCTGCAAAGCCGCCAAACACCACAGAGTGAATGGCGCCTATGCGGGCACAGGCCAGCATGGCATAGGCGGTTTCTGGCACCATCGGCATATAAATGACCACTCTATCGCCCTTTTCAATGCCAATGGATTGCATGTAACCGGCTAACCGGCTCACTTGGGATAGTAATTCTTGATAACTAATACTGTACTGATTTTGGGTTACAGGACTTATGTATTCAATGGCAATGCGATCACCGTGGCCAGCTAACACATGACGGTCAACAGCGTTATAGCAGGTATTCATTTCGCCACCAGCAAACCATTGATAAAATGGCGCATTAGCCTCATCTAACACACTATCAAACAGCTTATCCCAGGTAATGGCCTTGGCAGCCTTTCCCCAAAACCCTTGTTTATCCTGTAAAGAATCTTGATGCATTTCAATCCCTAAACCAGCCATAAGCTACTCCCCACTGAACGATTGACCTTTCACGCTAAGTCATACCTTTAAATAACTTACCGTGAGTAATATTGAATTAACTTCATTATGGCGTGGTTAAAAAAGTTTCCCCATTAGACCAAGGGATATAGAAATCTCAGCAATAACACATAAATAAAAACTTCAGTGTTATGATGCTAACTTAATGATAATTATAAGTTAGCACTAAAAATCACCATTAATTATTAACCTAATTAATGGTGTCTTTGCTACAATATTGAATTCACTATTCTGTCACTGCGCCATTCTTGCGCGCGGTAATACCTAGGCCTTGGCAAGCTGTATTTACATTGTTTTTTAACAAAAACAGCCTTGGCAACTGGCGACAAACTTTACCTTTACGTAAACTTCATATATCTTGCATCAAAAGACGTACTTTTGGTGAAACGATGAGCGCAAATTTAAACCCACAATCCACTTATTCAATTAGTGATTTATCAAAGGAATTTGATATCACCACACGTAGTATTCGGTTTTATGAAGACCAAGGCTTAATAAAACCTAAGCGCCGCGGTCAAACACGTATCTATAGTTTAAAAGATCGTGTGCGCTTAAAACTGATATTACGAGGTAAACGTTTAGGTTTTTCGTTAGCGGAAACCCGTCGTTTGTTTGAGCTTTACGATGCAGATAAAAGCAGTACTTCTCAACTACAAACAATGCTCGATTTAGTAGAAGAGAAAAAAGCTTCTTTACAGCAGCAAATGGACGATATCAAGGTGGTACTTATGGAACTGAACTCTGCTGAGCAGCAATGTAAGTCAGCCCTAGAGGAAAGTGTTAAATAGCGACTCATCATCGACAGCAAAAGATCCGTTTAACTGAATAATAACAGCAACAATATAAAAATTATAAGCCTAAGGAACAAGATAGTTTCACGGCGCAAATAGCTAATATTCAACAGGACACAAGACAATGACATCACTCTATACAAGCCTTAATTTCGGCCTGGGCGAAGACGTGGACATGCTTCGCGATGCCGTACATGATTTTGCCAGCAACGAGATTGCGCCCATCGCGGCGCAAGTTGATCAAGATAATGCTTTTCCTAACCACATGTGGCCAGTTCTAGGAGAGATGGGACTCCTTGGCGTCACCGTGCCTGAAGAGTATGGCGGCGCGAATATGGGCTACCTTGCCCATGTCGTCGCCATGGAAGAAATCTCCCGCGCCTCTGCTTCTATTGGCTTAAGTTACGGCGCCCACTCAAACCTTTGCGTTAATCAAATTAACCGTAATGGCAGCGCTGAGCAAAAAGCCAAGTACTTACCCAAATTAGTTAGCGGTGAACATATCGGCGCACTGGCCATGAGTGAACCTAATGCGGGCTCAGACGTGGTGTCAATGAAGTTAAGCGCCCGTAAACAAGGCGACCGTTACATTCTTAATGGTAACAAAATGTGGATCACCAATGGTCCTGATGCTGACACCTTAGTGATTTATGCCAAAACTGATGCAGACAAAGGCCCACATGGCATCACTGCATTTATTGTTGAAAAAACCTTTAAAGGATTCAGCACCGCACAAAAACTCGATAAACTAGGCATGCGCGGCTCCAATACCTGTGAATTGGTATTTGAGAATTGTGAAGTCCCTGAAGAAAATATCTTAGGCGGCCTTAACAATGGCGTAAAAGTACTGATGAGCGGCCTTGATTACGAACGCGTGGTGTTATCAGGTGGGCCGTTAGGCATCATGAATGCCTGTATGGATATTGTCATGCCTTATATTCACGAGCGGGAACAATTTGGTAAATCCATTGGTCAATTCCAATTAGTCCAAGGCAAGCTTGCCGATATGTACACCGGCATGAACGCTGCTAAATCCTACATCTATAACGTGGCCAAATCTTGTGACCGCGGCGAAACCACCCGTAAAGATGCTGCTGGCGCAATTTTATATAGCGCCGAGCTTGCCACAAAAATGTCACTGGATGCGATTCAGTTACTAGGTGGCAATGGTTACGTCAATGAATATGCCACAGGGCGTTTATTACGTGATGCCAAGTTATATGAAATTGGTGCGGGAACCTCAGAAATTCGCCGCATGTTGATTGGACGTGAGCTGTTTAATGAATCCAAATAGCTGTTAAATTTGGATAGCTAATCCAAATAACTTCTAGAATTTAGCTAGTTAGCAGCACACTAAAAAATACAATCAACACCAAATTATTCAAAAGTTAACGTCAATAGCAAAGTGTTTAGTGCGTAGCGTGGTTGAGACCCCATCCCCCTTTAGACTCAGCCATGCTAACGCCTCACTTGACTCATTAAGGATATGAATTGTGACGCAATTGAGCAGCCGTATTAACGCCCGTAGTGACGAGTTTAAAGCCAAGCATGATGACATGGTGGCATTAGTTGATGATCTAAAAATCAAACTCACCCAAATTGAACAAGGTGGCGGTCCCGTCGCCCTTGAACGTCATCTATCCAGAGGTAAATTACTGCCCCGTCATCGAGTCGAAAAACTGCTCGATCCCGGCTCACCCTTTTTAGAAATATCCCAATTCGCCGCCTATGAAGTTTATGATGAAGCTGTGCCCGCAGCCGGTGTGATTGCCGGTATTGGCCGTGTAAGCGGTGTTGAATGTATGATTATCGCCAATGACGCCACCGTTAAAGGCGGTACTTACTACCCTATTACGGTGAAAAAGCATTTACGGGCCCAAGACATTGCCAGTCGCTGTCATTTACCTTGTATCTACCTAGTGGATTCAGGCGGGGCAAACTTACCAAGACAAGATGAAGTGTTTCCCGATCGCGATCATTTCGGGCGTATTTTTTACAACCAAGCGCAAATGTCAGCTAAAGGCATTCCGCAAGTGGCTGTGGTCATGGGTTTGTGTACAGCAGGTGGCGCCTATGTTCCCGCCATGGCAGATGAGTCGATTATCGTAAAAGAGCAAGGCACTATTTTTTTAGCCGGCCCGCCATTAGTTAAAGCCGCTACCGGCGAAGAAGTAACCGCCGAAGAATTAGGCGGCGCTGAAGTACATACTAAGATTTCTGGTGTTGCCGACCATTTAGCCCAAAATGATGACCACGCACTTGAGCTTGCCCGTAAAGCCATTTCACGCTTAAACCATCAAAAGCAAATTACAGCCCAGCTAAGTCCATCAAAGCCACCTAAATTCGATATCAGTGAATTGTACGGCATTGTCGGTACCGACCTTAAAAAGCCCTTTGATGTTAAAGAGGTTATTGCCCGGGTTGTTGATGACTCAGATTTTGATGAATTTAAAGCCAATTACGGTAACACGCTGGTTTGCGGCTTTGCCCGTATTCATGGCTACCCCGTCGGCATTGTGGCTAACAACGGCATTTTATTTTCTGAATCTGCCCAAAAAGGCGCGCACTTTATTGAATTGTGTTGCCAACGCAAAATCCCATTACTGTTCCTGCAAAACATCACTGGTTTTATGGTAGGTAAAAAGTACGAACATGAGGGTATTGCTAAGCACGGCGCTAAAATGGTTACCGCAGTATCTTGTGCCAATGTGCCTAAATTTACCGTCATCATTGGTGGCAGTTATGGCGCGGGTAACTACGGCATGTGTGGCCGTGCATTTGAGCCCACCATGATGTGGATGTGGCCCAATGCCCGTATCTCAGTCATGGGCGGCGAACAAGCTGCAGGTGTATTAGCCACAGTTCGCCGTGACGGTTTAGCCCGTAAAGGCCAAGACTGGTCTGATGAAGACGAGCAAGCCTTTAGAAAACCGATTGTTGAGCAATATGACAAAGAAGGTCATCCCTACCATGCCAGTGCACGCCTGTGGGATGACGGCATTATCGACCCTGCTCAAACGCGTGATGTAGTGGGTTTAGCGTTATCGGCGGCGTTAAATGCGCCTATTGAAGATACCAAGTTTGGTGTGTTCCGCATGTAATTGCGGTTATTCATTCAATATCAATAGGAGCATGCAAACATGGCAATAGCCAACCCATATCAATACATTCAATGCCAGCTTAACCAAGGCGTTGGTGAATTAATTTTAGACCGCGTTGAAAAACATAATGCCTTTGATGAAGTGATGATTAATGAAATGATCACCGCCATCGAAGCCTTTGCCGAAAACGACCAATGCCAGCAATTAATATTGCGCGCCAACGGTAAAAACTTCAGTGCTGGCGCTGACCTTAACTGGATGCGCAAGCAAGCCAAAATGGACTTTGAGCAAAACCTCAATGACGCCCATGAACTGGCTAAATTAATGCACGTGCTAGATAAGTTTCCTAAGCCGACTATCGCCTTAGTCAATGGCGCAGCCTTTGGCGGCGCACTGGGATTAATTTGCTGCTGCGATATTGCCATTGCCAATGAGCGCGCAAGCTTTTGCCTCAGTGAAGTCAAACTCGGTTTAATCCCTGCGGTTATCAGCCCTTATGTGGTGCGAGCCATGGGCAACCGCCAAGCACGACGTTATATGCTCACCGCCGAGCGCTTCAGTGCCACTGTAGCCTTAACTCATCAAATAATTCATGAAGTTAATGATGATTTAGACGCAGCAGCCCAGCCGTTTATCGAGGCCTTTAACGCTAACAGTCCCCAAGGCATGGCATGGGTTAAAACCTTAGTGTCCCACCTTGAAGATGGCGTGATAAATGACGCCACCCTTGCCCATACTAGCGAGCAGATTGCCCGCATACGTGTATCAGACGAAGGCCAAGAAGGCCTCAATGCATTCTTTGAAAAACGTTCACCATCATGGCGTGCTCAATCGACTAAAAGCAGCGCTAAGACTGATGCACAAGGAGCCCAATAATGTTTACTAAGATTTTAATTGCCAATCGTGGTGAAATTGCCTGTCGCATCATCAACACCGCCCGCGCCATGGGCGTTCGTACTGTAGCGCTTTATTCTGATGCCGATAAAGATGCCCGCCATGTCACCATGGCCGATGAATCTTTCCACATTGGTGGCAGCGCTCCGGCTGATTCATACCTAAAAGCTGATTTGATCATTGAAATTGCGAAAAAGTCAGCCGCTGAAGCGATTCACCCCGGTTATGGTTTCTTGTCTGAAAACGCTGACTTTGCTCGCAACTGTGAGCAAAACGGCATTGTATTTATCGGCCCAGGCAGTGATGCCATTGATGCTATGGGCAGTAAAAGCGCCGCCAAAATGATTATGGGCGCAGCCAATGTGCCATTAGTGCCCGGTTATCATGGTGATGACCAATCAGATGAAACCCTACTGGCTGAAGCTGAAAATGTTGGTTACCCCATGCTGATTAAAGCGGCCTATGGCGGTGGTGGCAAAGGCATGAAGATTGTTGAAAGCCAAGCTGAAGTGCTAGCAGCGATTAACTCAGCTCGTCGAGAAGCGGCATCATCGTTTGGTAATGACAAATTATTAATGGAACGCTACTTACGCCAGCCACGTCATGTGGAGCTACAAGTGTTTGCCGATACTTTCGGTAATACCATCTATTTATCAGATCGTGATTGCTCCATCCAGCGTCGCCATCAAAAAGTGGTCGAAGAAGCGCCAGCCCCAGGGCTGTCAGATGCACTGCGTAAGCAAATGGGTGAAGCGGCAGTAGCCGCAGCTAAAGCCATTGATTATGTGGGCGCAGGCACGGTTGAGTTTCTATTAGATACTGATGGCAGTTTCTACTTCATGGAAATGAACACCCGTCTACAGGTTGAGCACCCAGTTACAGAAATGGTCACCGGGCAAGACTTAGTAAAATGGCAACTAATGGTCGCTAGTGGCAGTGAGTTGCCCCTTACCCAAGCTGAAGTGCGTATTCATGGCCACGCCTTTGAAGCTCGTATTTATGCTGAAGATCCCCGCAATGAATTTTTACCCGCGTCAGGCAAGTTAACCTTCTTGCGCGAGCCGGATCAAAACCGTCATGTACGCATTGATTCAGGCATTCGCGAAAATGATGTCATTAGTAACTTTTACGACCCAATGATTTCAAAACTGATTGTCTGGGACGAATCTCGCCCCCGCGCACTGCAGCGCTTAACCCACGCATTAAGCTCGTATCAAATCAGCGGCCTTAAACACAATATCGAGTTCCTCGCTAATATTGCTGAGCATAAAGCCTTTTCAGACGCCAATTTTTGTACCGACTTTATCGAGCGCTATTCCGACAGTTTAATTGGCAATGTTACTGATGAGTCAGACAACGCACTGGCATTAGCGGGGCTTTATCAAGTATTAGCTCGCCAGCAAGCGGCAAAATCCACCGCCACCAACAGCCACGACCCTTACTCACCGTGGGGACAAGTTAGTGGCTTTAGACTCAATAGCGCCAGCGTGCATCATGTTGCCCTACTCAGCGACAGCAGTGACGAGCAGCAATTGCACAATCTCGTCATCACCGATTTAGGCGATGCACTGCATCTTAACCTTAACGGCCAAGCATTATCGCTTGCAGGCACCATTAAAGATGACATGCTGCAGGCTGAAATTAATGGCCATAAAAGCAACATTCCCGTCAGCCATCAAGGTGATGACTTTACCTTGTTCTTACCGAGCGGCAGCTATCACTTTAAAGCGATATTAGCCCAAATAGCTGAAGACACCATTGATAGCGCCGACAAATTAAAAGCGCCAATGAATGGCACTGTGGTCACTCACTTAGTTGAGGTGGGCGATAGCGTCACTGAAGGCCAAGGCTTATTAGTGATGGAAGCGATGAAAATGGAATACACCATTGAAGCGCCATTTGATGGTGTGGTCAGTGAATTTTACTTTCAAAGCGGCGAGCTCGTCACCGATGGTGCCCAACTGCTAAATGTCGAGCCAACAACACTTGATGTCACAGCGCCTGAATCTGCTGACTCGGAGGTATAAATGTTACCGAGCAATCTCCCGACTCAGGTCAGTATTTTTGAAGTTGGTGCCCGTGACGGACTGCAAAATGAAACCACGGTCTCTATTGAAAACAAAATTACTCTTATTGAGCAGTTAGCCGCTGCCGGTGTTAATCGTATTGAAGCGGCCAGCTTTGTTTCACCTAAGTGGGTGCCACAAATGGCCGACTCAGCTGATATTTTACGGCAAATAAAGCGTAAACAAGGCGTGGTCTACTCTGCCCTCACCCCAAATTTAAAAGGGCTGGAACTTGCCCTTGACGCTGGCGCAGATGAAGTGGCCATCTTTGGCGCCGCATCAGAAAGCTTCAGCCAACGCAATATTAACTGCTCGATTGACGAGTCAATCGCCCGCTTTGAGCCAGTCATGGCGCTCGCTAAAGCGCGAAAAATTAAGGTACGCGGTTATGTTTCCTGTGTACTGGGCTGCCCCTATGAAGGCGAGATAAAGAGCACAGAAGTGGCCCGCGTGTCTGAAATACTTTACAAAATGGGCTGTTACGAGATCTCCCTCGGAGACACCATTGGTGTTGGCACGCCACTAAAAGCCCGTAAGATGGTTGAAACCGTCGCTAATTTAGTGCCTGTCGATAAACTGGCGCTACACTTTCATGACACCTACGGCCAAGCATTAGCCAACATTCAAGCCTGTTTAACCACAGGCGTAAGCGTAATTGACTCATCGGTCGCAGGCCTTGGCGGCTGCCCTTATGCCAAAGGCGCATCGGGTAATCTCGCCACTGAAGATTTAGTTTATATGCTCCATGGCATGGGCATAGAAACTGGCATTGATTTACACAAACTTGCCCAAGCAGGCAATCAAATCAGCCAAGTATTGGGCCGCACCACAGGTTCAAAAGTCGCCCAAGCGCTAACGGTATAGGCCATTGTTTAAAGTCAGTGCTTAATAGCGCACATTAAAACGATATAAATTTGCTAACCGCAAACTGAAAAGGACAAGATTATGGCAGGACTCAACAAAGTCGTTCACAGTTACCAAGAAGCCCTAAACGGCCTCAATAACGACATGACAATTATGGTCGGTGGCTTTGGCCTGTGTGGTATCCCTGAAGGCCTGATTAATCATATGGTGACCACAGGCGTAACTGGGCTTACCGCAATTTCAAACAACGCTGGGGTTGATGATTTTGGTTTGGGCTTATTGTTAAAGCAGCGCCAAATTGCCACCATGATTGCCTCATACGTGGGTGAAAACGCCACTTTTGAACAGCAAATGCTATCAGGTGAGTTAAATGTCATCTTAACCCCACAAGGCACCTTGGCTGAAAAAATTCGTGCTGGCGGAGCGGGTATCCCAGCCTTTTTCACTGCAACTGGTTACGGCACGCCAATCGCTGATGGTAAAGAAACCCGTGAAATTAAAGGCCGTAATTATGTGCTTGAAGAGTCACTAACCGCCGATTTCGCCTTAGTTCGTGCTTGGAAAGCCGATACCATGGGTAACCTTATTTTCCGTAAAACAGCGGCTAACTTTAATCCTATGATGGCTACCGCAGGCAAAATTACCGTGGTAGAAGCAGAAGAAATTGTCCAGCCGGGCGAGCTAGACCCAAACCATATTCATACCCCTGGTATTTATGTTGATCGGGTGATTCAAGCAAGTTTTGAGAAACGTATTGAGCAGCGCACCGTTAAACCTCAACCTGACAACCAAGCATAAGGAGCAAGATCATGGCTTTATCAAGAGAACAACTTGCTCAACGTGTAGCGCAAGAAATGCAAGACGGCTTTTACGTTAACTTAGGTATCGGTATTCCGACCTTAGTGGCTAACTACATTCCTGCAGGCATGAGCGTGATGCTGCAATCTGAAAACGGCCTATTAGGTATGGGCGAGTTCCCAACTGAAGACACCATTGACGCCGACCTCATCAACGCAGGTAAGCAAACAGTCACCGCAGTTGATGGCGCATCATTTTTCTCATCGGCTGAAAGCTTTGCCATGATCCGTGGCGGCCATGTCGATTTAACCGTGCTCGGCGCTTTTGAAGTTGATGTAAACGGCTCAATCGCCTCTTGGATGATCCCAGGTAAATTGATTAAAGGCATGGGCGGCGCCATGGATTTAGTGGCAGGCGCTGACAATATTATTGTCACCATGATGCATGCTGACAAAAAAGGTAACTCTAAGTTATTACCTTTATGCGAACTGCCATTAACCGGTTATGGCTGCATTAAACGTGTCATGACAGATTTAGCCTTTATGGAAATCAAAGACGGCGCATTTCACTTATTAGAACGTGCCCCAGGTGTCAGTGTTGAAGAGATCCAATCTAAAACTGCAGGTAAGTTGGTTGTGCCAGAGCATGTACCAGAAATGGTGTTTTAACTTCTAGCCAAAAGTTAATTTATTGGCTTTTTTAAGATCAAAAGCGGACTCATTGAAGTTCGCTTTTTTTGTTTGGAGGGTCTTTAGTGGATAGGGTTATTTACTGTTTTTAACAACAAAGACAACAGCAAAATCAAGGTCGTGGCGCTTCGCCCACCCCAGACGAAAGGGAAACAACAGCATTTCCCTTCTCGACATCCCTTGCCGCTCCAACGAAGTTATTCTGAGAAACGAATAAGCTGCGGCCTTATTCGAAAATAACTAACGCTTACGATGGGGCGTCCCTTCCCCTCGAAAGCTAGCCAGACATCCATGTCTGGACTTACGTCATTTTCTTCAACGACCACAGCAACTTCAAATGGAGATTATTGAATCTAGCAATTTCCTGTCTTTAGTATATGTTCATGACTTAAATAAGCACTTAAATGATTGGTTTCCATGATGAAGAGTTATCTATATCATGTAACCCATTGTTAAATAATTGAAAGTAATATTTTCAATTCTAATCTAAAAAATATAATTAACTATAAATAGAAAGCTTCATTTACATACACTGATTTAAGCTGTATTCAATTTAGCTCTATATTAGGCAATGTAAAAATGATTTTAAAATCAACCTTTACAAGTTTACCCAAAAATAAAAAGAGTAATTATATGAGCCCAGAAGAAATAGAACTCTATAAGGATGCTGTCAAAATTGGATTCCCTGCATTTGCCGGGTTAATTGCAGGATTTATACCTTACTTGTTGGAAAGGAGTAAGGTAAAACAGGAAGAAAAGAGCAATAATCAAAATTTTAGAAGAGCCAAAATAAATGAGTTAATAGATTGCTTTTCTAGTTTTTCAGGGAAATTATACGGGTACACTTCACACCTTCTATCGATAGGTATGTACCCTGAAAAAAGCCAAGTTGAAACTCTGAAAACCTCTGGATTTGATATGCTTTCTCAAGAGTCGAATCTTTCTAAAGCTAAAGCAATAGCTGGTTTACTAGGTAACTCTGAAATTGTAAATAAAGTGAATGAGTTTGACACACAAGCAACTGAAACAATTAATACACTAAATAATAGTAAGGCACTGAAAGAGCAAAAACTGGAATCAATAAGGCTATTGAGAATTAAGGAAACTGAGTTCATTTTAGTTTTAAAAAACCTTTTGTGATTAAAAAGTCACAAGATTTAGCAGGGATAGAATTCATGGGATTCCGTCAGGCTCAGAGTAAACTTAATAATTAATACCAATTGAACCTGCTGATTCAATGATCTCCGTTGGAAGTGTCTGAGGGCGTTTAGCTAATTTACGTGATGGAGGCAGGTCATTCTCGTGCATCCCTGCACTACATGACATTCAGGCATTCTGCCTATCGACGCCGACATAGCCTTAGATTGAGCCATGGTCGCTCATTGACATCCATGTCATCGTGACATTTGTATATCCTTATACTTTAGATACGAATCTGAGGCGCAAGAATCTTTATATATGAATCAGCGAAAAGGGAAATGCTGTTGTTTCCCTTTCGTCTGGTGTGGGCGAAGCACCACGACTTTAAATCTTAGTCACTGTAGGTAATATTTGAAAAGTAGACGATATAGAAACAGCAAGATTCTTAAACTATGACAAACTATCCGCATTCTTAAAAATATTACATATTTCAGAGGAGCTACTTCCCTCGCCATCGCTACTATCAAATGACAATACAGCTTGAACACCGCCGAGAAGCGCAAAATACTCATGTTCAACACCTTTAAAAGGTTTAATAAACCTAAATACAGAGCAGTGACCAGTAACATAAATATCTTCAATATAATGGTCAGAATATAACTTTTCTATTAGCTCTTTTTTGTCAACAGATAGCTTATCAATTCTAATAATGCCACCCTCATATACTAATAAACTAGTATAAACGAAATACTTTATGCTGGGCTCCCCTCTAGCTATTACATAGTAATCACTCAGTTCAAATGACTGATTACCACCACTTTCATCTGAAAGTAATACAACCTTATTATCTTCTTTATAATCGCTGCTATAAAAAATATAACCGTAAAGTATTAAATCTCTATACAAGTAAGTCAGAACATTTAAAGCAATAATGATAACTAAAAATATGGATAATTTAACTGTCCTTTTTCTTCCATTCCATTTAACTTTATTGGTAGCCATTTTGCTCACTTTGAAGAAGTACTTAACCCCACTTTATAAATAAATGGGGTCAGAGTAAACTTTCTTTATCCAACCAACAATTGAACCTGTTGATTCAATATTCTCCGTTGGAAGTTGCTGAGGGCGTTGAAGAAAATAGCGTGAGCCAGACATGGATGTCTGGCTAGCTTTCGTTTGGCCATGGATGGCCTATCGAAAGCGTCAGCTATTTTCAAATAAGACCGAAGGTGACAACTTCGCCGGAGCGGCATGGGTGATCCAAGAGGGGGATTGCTGTTGTTTCCCCTCTTGGTCGGGTGTGCTTTGACTTTAGCAACCGACAGGTTGTAATCAATTCAATCAAAAATTCAGCCACTAAAAAAGGAAAAATAAACATTGGAGTCACTGATAAATTAAACTAGATAATCCCCATTGAAAGTGTCTGAATGCGTTAAGCTAATTTACGTGATGTAGACAAGCCATTGCATTAATCATAAATCGCTTGCCGATATGTTGAATCAAAGCCAACTAATAATTTTTCGACATAAAGTAGATTAATCTCATTTGGCTTGAAATTTTTCCCCGCCGATATTTTGTCTCTGTACTTAATAAGAGCTTCTTTATCTCGCATCAAAAATGCGATATTCGCATTCACAAAGTCATTCCACATTAAAGGGAAATCATCCAAATTTTCCTCAAGATCGATGACAGAGTTTGCATAAACAATTGCAGCTTCATATTCACCATTAAATGCTTTCATTTGCGCTAGATGCCACCTTAAAGAACTTTTATTGGATTGATTAGCAATTATATATAACTCTAAAAGTTCAGCAGCTTCTTTAAAGCAAAACATCTTCTCAAGTGGACGAAAACCGTTATTCTCAGTTTGATCGAACTCTTCATATGTAAAAGCTAACTCATTTTGAATTTTGCTTTTTAGCAAAATTTCACATTCATCAGCAAGTAAATCACTAGAGGTAATCAGCACTAACATGATAATTAATCTTTTAAGCATAAGTTTGAACCATATCCTTTGCTTCATAAACTTAACAATCTGATAAGACTATAGAATATTCACATTAGAGTAAACTAATTAGAAAATCTCCAATTTCACCTGCTGATTCAATATTCTCCGTTGGAAGTTGCTGAGGGCGTTGAAGAAAATAGCGTGAGTCAGACATGGATGTCTGGCTAGCTTTCGTTTGGCCATATATGGCCTATCGAAAGCGTCAGCTATTTTCGAATAAGTCCGAAGGTGACAACTTCGTCGGAGTGGCATGGGATGGTTCTTAGAAAGAGTAAGAGGGGGATTGCTGTTGTTTCCCCTCTTGGTCGGGTGTGGGTGGATAACCCACGACTTTGACTTTAGCAACCGACAGGTTGTAATCAAACCAAACCAATCAAAACTCATCCACTAAAAAGGAATACCAATGTATTTCCCAATTCAGCCAATGTGGGTGGATAGCCCACGACTTTAGCAACCGTCAGGTTGTAATCCAATCAAAGTAAACTTAATTAAAAAAGCAGTTAGCCCTGCTGATAGGTTAGCCATAAACAACAATGGCAACATTACTGTTGCCATTCATCATTCACTACAATGCTGATGATTAATCTCAGCAGTTATAAAGTACTAATATTAATCATCACGGGTTAGCACTTCTAATAATTCAATTTCAAAGAATAGATCAGAATTAGGCGGGATTTTATCGCCAATTTTGCGCTCGCCATAACCAAGGTGAGCAGGGACTGACAGTTTACGTGTTCCGCCGACCTTCATTGGGTTGTCGCCAATAATACCTTGATACCAACCTTGGATAACCCGTTTAGCGGTGATCACCACTTGAAATGCTTCTGAGCTATCAAATACGCTGCCATCGGCTAATTTACCGGTATATTTACAGGTGATTAATGCACCTTTTTCTGCGGCTTTGCCTTCACCAACCGTGATGTCGGTAATATTAAGTTCTGCAAGGGAGGTCATACGAATGCCTTTTCTATAAAATAATGTCGCTATGATAACAGCAAATTGACTCAATTCAGATGCTAAAAATAACTCATAGTCAGTATTTTGCAGCGTTTTTCATCGCTAAATGCTGTTGTAAACATGCTTAGATACTGCCAAACGTTTTTAGCCTATCTTCATTGTCGCTGGGGTAATGACCGCCATTGTTAAATAAGTGGGATCAAGAAAAATGGTTCTTAGAAAAGTAAGAAGCGGATTGCTGTTGTTTCCCCTCTTCGTCGGGTGTGGGTGGATAACCCACGACGTTGACTTTAGCAACCGACAGCTTGTAATCCTGCCACTAACTCTCAATCACCAATCACCAATCACCAATCACCAGCTATCAAGTTACATCCAACCAAACAAACCATCAAACAAACCATCAAACCATCAAACCATCAAACCATCAAAAATCAGCCACAAAAAAGGGAATACCTTGGTATTCCCTACTTCACTAACTCACTAGCTAAAGCTTTGATTACAACTTTAACCAAAACGATGGCAACAAATCTCAACTTAGCCATTCAATCGGCAGATTGAAAACCTAGAAGTGATATCTCACCCCAGCAATGGCTTCTAATTTCACTTTAACATCATCAAGTATATACAAGGTCGGTTGTGCTTCAGCAAAAAAGGTAAAACGCTCCACTTTAGCGTGAGCACCAAACACCGCTCTAGCACCTAACTGAATATCATCTTTATGTGAGTCAGCAATTTTACCCCCAAGGCCCCAATAAAAATTTGGGTTATCTTGGAAATTAAAGGTTCTATCCATAGTAAAAGATAACTCGTCAAATCCAACACCAATCTTGTAATCATCAATTTTGACATTGATACCTGAATCACTACCCACCATTAAACCCACTTGTGGTGCGGCGTTAACTGATGAACTGCTAAAAAGACTGAATAAAGCGATGAGGGTTAAAGCCAGTGTTACGGATCTCATGTGATACCTTGCTAGATGCTAAATGGGGCAACATCCTAGCGAGTTAGCACAAGGGAGTAAATCAATTTGTGCTAACTCAATGACAAAAAACACTATGTATTAAAAGTATCAAAAACAAAAAATGCTGCTTTTACAATGGTTTACTAACAGGCTTATAACTCTTTCGCTGCATTATTATTAGCGGCATCAACTGATTTATTTACCGATAAACCTTGAAACTTTTCAGTCAAATTAATCAACTGCCCCGTCAATAAACTCATGCTGTAACCCAGCATAGCGCCAATTAACAATGGCGGTAATATTGCAGCAATATCGCCTCCCATGGCAAAAGTGACACAACAGCCAATAAATGCCCCAGGAATGAATGCCAGCTTTTGATAGCTTGCCTGTAAACACATTGCTGAGGTTGCGATAGCTGTAAAGAGGTAACCAAATGTCGGTGACACAAACAAGCTACTGCCAGCAATAATTAACCAGCCCCAAAATACACCTGATAAATTAGTGCTCATGGCCATGAACATACCTTTTATGCCTGATTCAGCCTGAGCAAAAAAAGTACTACAACTTAAAAAGCCAATCCAAGTAACTAACTGAAATACATCGGCCACACCAGCCCATAATCCCGCCAAAAGCCCTGCTGAAATGGCTATCTGCCAACGATGTTTCATAGTTTTCCCCTTGCACATAGTTTATAAAATAAAATGAAGAGTTCTTTAAAAAATACAATTGCGCATAATGTACGCTATTTGCAGCCTGAGTAAAAGTGATCACACACGTGTTTTAATTAATTGCCCACCTGCCGCAACCACAGCGTTAGCACAATATTCAATATTAGTGATTCAAAATAAACTATTAACCAGAATGAAAATTGGGAACGGTTAACGACTTCGTACAAAAAAACAACAAATAATCAAAATCTTGCAGTCTGCAACTGCTACAAGAAAGTGATAACCATCAAACTTTAGTAACAAATTACCCTCTAATTTGTAGATATTTGTATCTTCATGCTTCAGCCGACATTTATCACCACTGGAGTCCATTAGTCTGGTTATATTAGACATAATGATATCAATGAGGGCTTTAATGAAATCCACTCTCTCAACCTCAAGGTTAGACCTTGCAACCAATAGCCTCGACTGGGTTATGGGTCAAACGATTAAACGCTCTTTAAGCTTGAAAAATGCGGTTGAAGTTGATGTTGACGCCAAAGACTATATCCCTGAAAAACCCATCGAAACCCTCTATATTCACATTCCTTTTTGCCATACTTTATGCCGTTTTTGCTCATTCCATAAAATCAAATTTGTTGAAGGCATTGCCAGAGAGTATTTCAAAGCCCTGAGAAAAGAAATTAGAGAAGTTATTGCCAAAGGCTATACCTTTAACCGGGTTTATATTGGCGGTGGTACTACGACCATTTTAGAAGATGAGTTGATTAAAACCATCGAGATGATTAAATCGATCACCACGGTACGCGAGGTCTCTTGCGAAAGCGATCCAATCTACTTTAAAGAAGGCAATCCACATTTACTTAAAGGCTTAGTGGATAGAATGTCCATTGGGGTGCAAAGCTTTGACGATAAGATTTTAAAAGCCAGTGGCCGTTTTGAAAAGTTTGGCTCGGGATTACAGCAAGCTGAATACGTTAGCCGCGCCATTGAGGTCATCCCCACTGTAAACCTCGATATGATGTATGGCTTTAAGGTGCAAACGCCTGAGTCAATTGCTTGGGATCTTGAGCAAACGATTCGCTTAAGCCCTGATCAAATTACTACTTATCCACTGACTATCGGCATTGGTAAAAACCGTAAAAAAGCAGGTAGCCTTGCAGGTGAGCCTAATGAGCTTTGGCCGCAATTTCTAGCTGTTAAACAAGCGTTAGGTGACAAGTACATAATGGAGTTCCCATGGACATTTAGCCGTAATTTTGGCCAACCAGTTGAAAACAAATATGTGCTCGACGGTGAAGATTGCTTTGGGGTTGGCTCTGGTGCCTTTGGCCGCTTTGGCGAGCAATTCAACATTTCCAGCTTTGATATCCCAACCTATATTGAGCGTATCAATGCCGGCCATAGTGGTACCTGTTATACCAAACCTCTTGAGCAAAAAGCGCTAATACAACATCACTTAATGATGATGATGGGTCATGGTGTATTAGATAATCAACAATTTAAAGCCCATACCGGTAAAACATTGTGGCAGGCATTTCCCTTAGAAATGAGTTACTTGCATGCAGCTGGGGCAATAAAGAAACAAGGCAGTAACTACCGCACTACCACTGAAGGGCAATTTATTGCGCTGAAAATGTTCTCCGGTTTCTTAGCGGGAATGGACTATCTGCGCGAGCAAGCAAGGGAGTTGCCGTTATCACAACAGCAAGACCGCGAATTAACTGAATCAGTACTTACGTGCACTAACTAAATGCTATAACTAGGGCGATAAACGTGGTTTTGAGTTAAACTTTAGCAGCCATTGCCACAATACTGAATCGATGTAGCATTCACAGGGATGTGAGTGCTAGTTTCAAATCAATCACTCAAATCAATCACTCAAATCAATCACTCAAATCAATCACTCAAATCAATCACTCAAATCAATCACTCAAATCAGCTTTAATTCAAAACTAGCTCAATACAACCCATTGACTATATTACCTATTAGCATAATAGAAGCACATCAATCTCACTTTTCAATAGCCATCCACATTCAATAACGACACCTGACGCTATAATTGCCGCTGTGAAGTTAACAAACCGCCGATAAATAATTACTGAGTTTTTGCTCAAAGTTAGTTATGGTTAAACACCTGTTTAATTCTTGAACATCAATTCTGTCACTATGCGAGTAAGCACAGAAATATCATAAGAAAGGATCCTATTATGCCGATTTATCAAGCCCCCCTTAGAGATTATCAATTCATATTATCTGAATTACTTAATATTTATCAGCAACCTAACTTATCAGGTTTTGATGAAATCGACCCTGAGCTTGCTGATGCTATTTTGCAAGGCGTGGCCGATTTCACTACCGAGATTATGTTGCCGCTTAATGCTTCAGGTGATCTTGAAGGTTGTCAGCTTGTGGATGGCAAAGTGATTACCCCAAAAGGATTTAAACAGGCGTATAAACAATACGTTGATGATGGTTGGGCCACATTAACCTGTGATCCTGAATATGGCGGTCAAGGCTTACCCGAAGTTATTGGCACCTTTGCCACCGAAATGAAAACCGCCACCAATATGGCCTTTGCCATGTACCCAGGGTTAACCCATGGTGCTTACTCAGCTATCCACGTTCATGGTAGTGATGCACTGAAACAAAAATACCTTGCCAAGCTGGTCAGTGGTGAGTGGACTGGCACCATGAACTTAACTGAGTCTCATGCTGGCACTGATTTAGCTTTACTGCGCACTAAGGCAACCCCAGCTGCAGATGGCCAATTTGCCATTAGCGGTGAAAAAATATTTATCTCATCTGGTGATCATGATTTAGCGGAAAATATCATTCACTTGGTATTAGCTAAATTACCTGACGCTCCAGAAGGCGTTAAAGGGATCTCATTGTTTGCGGTACCTAAGTTTATGGTTAACGATGACGGCAGTTTGGGTGAAGCTAATAGTTTATCTGCCACCGGTCTTGAACATAAAATGGGTATTCATGGTAACTCCACCTGTGTGATGCATTTTGATAATGCTCTAGGTGAATTAGTCGGCGCACCTCATCAAGGTTTAAAGGCAATGTTCACCATGATGAATCAAGCCCGCTTAGGCGTCGGCATTCAGGGTTTAGGCGTGTCTGATATCGCTTATCAAAACGCATTGGAATATGCTAAAGGTCGCATTCAAGGCCGCGCGTTATCTGGTGCTAAACAACCAGAGCAAGCCGCTGACTCTATTTTAGTTCATGGCGATGTGCGCAGAATGCTGTTGTCGCAAAAAGCATTTAATGAAGGCACCCGCGCCTTAATGGGCCAGCAAGCGCTTTGGCTAGACTCTGCTGAGCGCCATACTGATCCCGCACAAGCAAAACAAGCTTCAATGCTGGCAGCGCTATTTACCCCAATAGTAAAAGGCTTTGTCACCGACCAAGGCTTTAAAGCCTGTGTTGATGCGCAGCAAGTTTATGGCGGCCACGGATATATTAACGAATGGGGCATGGAACAATTTGTCCGCGATATTCGCATTGCGATGATTTATGAAGGCACCAATGGCGTACAAGCATTGGATTTAGTTGGCCGTAAATTACTCTCAGATAAAGGCGCTGCACTGACATTGTGGTCAGGGATGGTTAAACAACTCATCCAAGAAAACAGCGCCAATGCAAACATGCAGCCTTACATTGCCGGCTTAATGGATGCGGCAGGCGATTTAGAAAAAGCCACTGGCTTTATCGTCAAATCTGCCAGCACTAATCCAGATATTATTGGCGCAGCTTCTATGGCCTACATGCAGCTATTTGGCATCACCACGCTGGCGTGGATGTGGACCCGTATTGCCGCCACCTCGTTTGCAGCTATTGAAGCAGGTACTGAAGAAACGGAGTTCTATAAAGGCAAACTTAAAACCGCTCAGTTTTATATGAGCTACTGGGGCAGTCAGACTCGAAGCTTACGCAAGCAAATTGAATCAAGTAGCGCGCATATTGCTAATTTTGATGACGCGGATTTTTAACGCTGCTTTGTAAGTAACTACCAAAAACAAGTCCAAACAAAAACAGCGCCTATAAATCAATATAGGCGCTGTTTTATTTAAGAGTAACTCGTTAACTGCAACGAACTAGTCCCAAAGAAATTCTCTAAAATGCTTACGGCATACCGACTCGTAACTTTCGTTACCGCCAATGGCAACTTGCTCACCATCACGCATAGGCTTACCGTTGCCATCCAGTCTTAACACCATGTTGGCTTTACGGCCGCAATGGCAAATAGTTTTAAGTTCTACCAATTTATCAGCCCAGGCTAATAAGTATTGGCTTCCGGTAAACAATTCACCTTGAAAGTCGGTTTTTAAACCATAGCACAGCACTGGAATATCAAAATTATCAACCACATGGGTTAACTGCTTAACTTGCTCTTTACTTAAAAATTGCGACTCATCAATTAATATGCAGTGCAGCTTTTGTTCAGCAAGTTGCTTTTCAATAAAATAAGCAAGGTTATCACCATCACTAAAAACATGGGCTTCGGTTTCAATACCAATACGAGAAGCCACTTTGCCAATACCATAACGATCATCAATTGACGCTGTCATGACTAAGGTATTCATTCCACGTTCACGGTAGTTGTACGATGATTGCAGTAGCGAAGTTGATTTACCTGCATTCATTGCAGAATAGTAGAAGTAGAGTTGCGCCAAAACGGTGTGTCCTTATGGTTATTTACCGTGGCAGTTTATCATTTTTTCAGCAGCGAAATAAGCGTTAGAATAGATAAACTCATGTCGGTATCACAAAAAATCATCTCTGTGCAGCTGCGCTTTTGAGCTAATCACCTCTCGCAGCAGTAATTACATGTTAAATCCAGTTAACATGTCACATTTATTAAACAGTTAACGTTAAAAAAGCCATCATAGTTCACGCTTTTTGTATTACTTCAGATACGATTAAGAAACAATTGATAGATTGTTTGAACAATAAAATATAATAGGAAGTCTAAACACTATGCATAAAACACTTGTTGCTGCAGCTATTGCTGCCACAATCGTCGTAGGTGGATGCTCAATCTCAAATACTGATACAACCCAAGCTGAAAACGTCACTATGATACAAGCAGATAATCCTTTTTTTGCTCCAAGCAGCTTGCAATATCAAACCCCTAATTTTGCTGACATAAAAAATGAGCACTTCTTACCTGCGCTTGAGCAAGGTATCAATGAGCATTACCAGCAAATCTTGGTTATTGCTAACAATCCAGCGCCTGCAACCTTTGAAAATACAATTGTTGCCATGGAAAAAAGCGGTGAACTATTAGGCCGTACATCGAAGGTTTTTTATAATTTAACCGGTTCAACAAGTAACCCTGAGCTACGTAAAATACAGGGCATTATGGCGCCTAAAATGGCAGCCCATTCTGACAACATTAATTTAAATGCTGCACTTTTTAGCCGCATTGAACAGATTTATAACAGCCGTGAAGGCTTAGAAATTAGCCCTGAAGCAAAACGCTTAATTGAAGTTTATCATCAACGTTTTGTTCTAGCGGGCGCTAAACTAACAGAAGCGCAAAAACAGCAAATTCGTGTATTGAATGAAGAGCAGTCAACCTTGACTAACGAATTCTCACAGCGACTAATGCGCTTAAGTAAAGAAATCGCCGTAGTCGTTGAGGATGAGTCAGAGCTTGCGGGTTTATCAGCAACCGCCATTAAATCAGCAGCCATTGATGCCAGTGCAGCAGGCCATGAAGGTAAATACTTACTTAGCATTACCAACACCACTCGTCAGCCTGTATTAGCCCAACTAGACAACCGTCAGTTACGTCAACAAGTATGGCAAGCATCTGCTAACCGCGGTTTAACGGGTGACAATGAAACCGCTTCTTTAGTGGCTCGTTTAGCGCAACTACGTGCCGAAAAAGCCCAATTACTGGGTTATGACAGTTGGGCAGATTACCGCTTAGCGCCACAAATGGCCAAAACCCCAGATGCGGTTTATAAGATGTTTGGCTCAATGGTGCCTGCTGTAGTTGAAAACACCCAAAAAGAAGCCGCAGACATACAAGCAATGATCACCAAAATGGGCGGCGACTTTACCCTTGAACCATGGGATTGGGCTTATTATGCCGAGCGTGTACGTAAAGAAAAATTTGATTTAGATGAGGCATCAATTAAGCCTTATTTTGAATTTAATCGTGTACTGGAAGATGGCGTGTTTTTCACTCTTAAAGAATTGTATGGCGTGACCTTAACACCAAGACCTGATCTGCCTGTTTATCACCCTGATGTAAAAGCGTATGAAATGTTTGATGAAGATGGCAGCAGTATGGCTATCTTTTATGCTGATTACTTTTCTCGTGAAGGTAAACGTGGCGGCGCTTGGATGAACTCGTTTGTGGGTCAGTCTGAGTTATTAAACAACAAGCCTGTGGTAGTTAATGTGATGAACATTAAGAAAGCCCCTGAAGGTCAGGCAACATTTGTGAGCTACAGTGAAGTCACCACCATGTTCCATGAAATGGGCCATGGTACCCACGGTATGTTCTCAAAAGTTACTTACCCATCACTTGCGGGCACCTCAGTATCACGTGACTTTGTAGAGTTCCCATCGACATTTGAAGAAGACTGGGCAGCGCACCCTAAAGTGCTGGCTAACTATGCTAAGCACTATGAAACAGGCGAAGTCATTCCTGAGGCACTACTAGAAAAATTACTTGAGTCTCGCAGCTTTAATCAAGGGTTTGACACCTTAGAGTATATGGCGGCAGCACTAGTTGATTTAGAGTGGCATTCACTTGCTGCTGATGTGCCATTACAAGATGTGGCGAGCTTTGAAGCAAGCGCCCTGAAAAAACACGGTGTTGACATTAAAGCGGTACCACCTCGTTACCGCTCAAGCTATTTTGCTCACGCTTTCCCGGGCGGCTACTCTGCAAGTTATTACGCTTACATGTGGAGTGAAATCCTTGCAGCTGATGCCTTTGCTTACGTACAAACTCAAGGCGGTCTAAACCGTGAAATTGGGATGAAGTATCGCAAAACCATTCGTGAAGTGGGTAACTCAGTACCACCAATGGATGCGTATAAAGCCTTCAGAGGTCAAGAGCCGACGACTGATGCATTACTTGAGCGTCGTGGTTTAAACTAACGCTATTAGAACCTTGTGGCTTAACATCATTTAAGTTTGGTTAAAGCTAATTTTATTTAGCACTTAAACTTAAATCCTAAAAATGCCGCTCATTTGAGCGGCATTTTTTTATCTCAATTTTCACCTAGATCCGAGTACGCTGATTAGCAGTACCTGTTAATCCCTATAATTGCTAACCCTTGCACACTCACCATTGGCAGAAACAGTCATTCACTCACAGTGCTAATCGCTGCTTCTCTTCGCTAACAATAACTGCTGCATAAACAAAACATGTGAGCTTAAACCTTTGAGGTTCACTCTAGTGATTCGACTTAGATATTTAGCTTATATATACCACTTTATTATGCAGCCTTGATTTTAAAACATAAAAAATGCCGCTCATCTGAGCGGCATTTTCATACAAGTTAGCTATATCTAAAGTTCGCGATAAGCTTAAATCAAACCGAGTTAGCTTACGCTATTTAGTGATCAACTTCAGTCCAATAACGCTTAATACAAATAGCACACTACAGGTGACCAAGCCCATGGCCACTGACGCGGTAAAACCTAATACACCGTAGCCAATAATACTAATGACCGCCACGATTAACGCATAAGGTAATTGCGTCATTACGTGATCGATATGGTGACAACTCGCCCCCGTTGACGACAAGATAGTGGTATCTGAAATCGGTGAACAATGATCGCCAAATACTGCACCAGATAACACGGCTGCAAGCATAGGTAACATCATAGTGCTATCACTGCCCATCGCCATATCAGCTGCAATTGGCAACATGATACCGAAGGTACCCCAGCTGGTGCCGGTTGCAAATGCGGTTAGGCCTGCTAATAAAAATAATACTGCAGGTAGCATCGCAAATGGAATATTGCCTGTGGCTAAACTGGCCATGTATTTACCGGTTTCAAGGTTGCCAATAACCGTTGAAATCGTCCAAGCAAATAACAAAATATAAATGGCAGGTAGCATTGATTTAGCGCCAAGTTTGATGCCAGTGAACACCATAGGCAGAGCAATTTTTTGCTTCACAGTTAATACTAAGGTGACCGCTAACCCCACCAGTGAACCGTAAAATAGTGACGAGCTCACTTCAGTATTTTCAAATGCTCCTAAAATGCTAAAAGGTAAATCATTAGCTGATAATGCATCAGCGCCTGACGCCACCATGAAATAGAAGGTTGCCGCAACTAACACTAATATAGGTAAGAATAAGCCAATGATTTTACCGGTTTCCGCTTCTGGTAAATCGGCTGTGGCACCTGGTGGTAAGCCTTTAGATTCGTCGAACAACTCACCCTTTTGGGCATTTTGTTCATGCTTACGCATTGGGCCAATATCTAAACCAAATAACGCCACACACACCAATAATAATAATGCAAAAATGGCATAAAAGTTCATTGGGATCATTTGCAGGAACACACTTAAATGCCCTGTATCAGCAAAGCCATGAGCCGTTAAAATCCCGCCGATCAGGGCGATAATGTACGCTCCCCAGCTTGAAACAGGCGAGATAACACAAATTGGTGCCGCTGTTGAATCCAATAAGTAGGCTAATTTAGCCCGTGAAATGTGGTAACGGTCGGTGATTGGACGTGCAATAGATCCCACCACAATACTGTTAAAGTAGTCATCAATAAACACTACAACACCAAGGAAGATAGTCATCAACTTGGCATCACGTTTATTGCGAATACGTTGATGAGCCCAATCAGCAAAGGCGCGAGCTGAACCACTTACCGTGATTAATGCCGTGATCATGCCCAAAATCACCAAGAAACCTAAAATTTGTAGGTTCCATGAATTGAGCGCGCCATCATCCCAAACTAGACCCGTGACGGTAATCAGTAAATTTGAGGCTGCAGCGCTAACTGAAAAATCACCGAGTAAAAACACCCCGGTGATAATACCTAAGCCCAATGAAAGTAAGACTCGGCGAGTTAATACTGCGAGCAAAATAGCCACTACTGGTGGCAAAAGCGAGAGAGCCGAATCGGCGTAACTTGTTATCATCATTTCTTATAATTTCTTCGTTGAGTACGAATGGAGAATAACTGATAAGGCAAGTTTACGTTGAATACGTAAACGAAAATCTTTTCAGTAGCACTCCACAGTAATATCAATATCGTTGTCGATATATATTCTTCTACCCTTTCGGATAGAAATTACCATGACAGTGCAGTCCCTTTCGGTAACTGCCCCAATAAATGGTTTTGATAGAATCCATTTACTTCGGCACTAAATCCTTTCCGAATAAGTTATTGGCATCACCCAACTCACCCGTACTGATACTTAATGCACCTCTACTTATGTTAACAACAGAAAGGCTCTGTATATCAACACCCCATCATACAAACATAAGCAGTAGCATCATTGCCAGATAAAACTTGATTATCTTGTGATATATAACATCACAACTAAAACCGCGCACATTGACGCAGCACTAGTGTAACCTTTTATTAGCAAGGGTTCATATTTAACGCAGTGGTAATTTTTGCTCACTGATAGAACAGCACCGCAAATAACAACGCATTAGTATAAATTGGCAGCAACTATCTACGGAACATTAAAAAAGGCTTTTACCTCTCGGTAAAAGCCTTTTAGTGCCGTTTTTTATTAGTGGATATTAACTCACTAAAAAACTAGCGTAAGCCATAATCCTATTATAAAGAGCATTATTTAGGACTCTTATTTAGGGCTCTAATTAAGGGCTCTAATTAAGGACTATAGCAAATTAGTTAGCTCAGGGATCGCTTCAAACAAATCAGCTTCCAGACCATAATCTGCAACCTGGAAAATCGGCGCTTCAGGATCTTTGTTGATTGCCACAATGACTTTAGAGTCTTTCATACCAGCAAGATGCTGAATAGCCCCTGAGATACCTACAGCAATATACAGATCAGGTGCGACAATTTTACCAGTTTGACCTACTTGTAAATCATTCGGTACAAAGCCAGCATCAACAGCTGCGCGCGAAGCACCAACAGCAGCAGTTAATTTATCAGCAAGCGCTTCTAAAATAGCAAAGTTCTCACCACTGCCCATACCGCGGCCGCCGGAAACAATCACCCCAGCACTGCCAAGCTCAGGACGCTCTGATTCAGTTAATGTTTGCGAAACAAATTCTGCCGCTGCTGTGGCAACAAAATCAACCATAACCGCTTCTGCACTGCCGTCATTGGTTGCGGCATCAAAAGCACTGGTTCGTACTGTTAGCACTTTAACCGCATCTAAACTTTGCACTGTCGCTAATGCCGAACCGGCATAAACAGGACGCACGAAGGTATCTGTGCTTACAACTTCAATCACTTCAGAAATTTGCGCCACATCTAATAACGCCGCGACTCGTGGCAGGGTATCTTTACCGACACTGCTAGCCGCAGAAATAATATGTTCGTAATCACCTGCAAGGTTAACCACTAACTGTGAAAGGTTTTCTGCTAGTTGCGCTTGATACACAGCATTATCAGCAACTAATACCTTGCTTACGCCTGTTAATGCTTGCGCTGCGGTAACTGCTGCAGCGCAATCACTACCAGCAACTAACACATGCACATCACCACCAATGGCAACCGCTGCGCTTACTGCTTTAGCGGTATCTAATTTTAAGCTTGCGTTATCATGTTCAGCTAATACTAAAATAGTCATAATTAGATCACCTTCGCTTCATTTTTTAACTTTTCAACTAATTCAGCCACTGAATTCACCATGATGCCAGCTTTACGCTCAGCTGGAGGGGTGACTTTTATAATGGTTTGATGTGCTTTTAAGCTTACGCCTAAATCATCAATTGAAAGTGTCTCTAATGGCTTACGCTTAGCTTTCATAATATTAGGTAATGATGCGTAACGAGGTTCATTTAAACGTAAATCAACCGTAACCACCGCTGGTAATGGCATTTTTATTGTTTGTAAGCCGCCGTCAATCTCACGGGTTACTTCTGCACTGTCTGCCGTTAATGTTAGCTCTGATGCAAACGTTGCTTGAGGCATATTCGTTAATGCAGCTAGCATTTGACCGGTTTGGTTATTGTCGCCATCAATAGATTGCTTACCAAATATCACTAATTCTGCTTGTTCTTTTTCTTGAACCGCTTTTAAAATTTTAGCAATCGATAACGGCACTAACTCGTCATCAGTCAGGACATGAATAGCACGGTCGGCACCAAGCGCCATCGAGGTACGTAATTGTTCTTGAGCATTTTTAGCTCCAATAGTGACCACAACAATTTCCGTAACACTTCCTGCTTCTTTCAATCTTACAGCTTCTTCAACTGCAATTTCACAGAATGGGTTTAACGCCATTTTCAAATTAGCAGTATCAACATTTGTGTTGTCAGCGTTTACTCTGACCTTCACATTTGCATCGACTACGCGCTTTACAGGCACCAATACTTTCATGGGATTTCCTTTTACACCTTCAATGTATGTGGACGGCACATTGGTTTTAACCAATGTAATATGGCTCAACTTTACGGCCTGTTAACGTTAACGTCAACCTAAGTCAAACACTTGTTTATATTTTTTTTGGCTCAATGTGCGTTTAAAAGAACTGACATCTGCACAATTTATATTAAATAAGGTACCTAAAAGGGTAGATTAATTAATTTTTATCTACTTATTGATGATTTTATTTGATCCATTCAGATTTAGTTTCTATTATTAATGACTATTCAAGTAAACTTATTTTGCTACTATTAAATATTGTGCTTTATTGACATGTTTAATGGTCAATTAAATTGACACTCCAATGCTAAATAATTAAGCAATGTAGCGATTTTGATAGGTATTCTTTAATCTCTAAAGCATTACTTGAAAACTTATTATTTAATAACCATTAGGATGCACATTGATATGAGTGACTTTTTAGAAATACTAACCCATGGTCGTCGTTTTAAAGCTGCAGTTAAAGAGTTGTCTGTAGAAGATTTACGTGAGCTTTCAGTAAAGCTTGAAAAAATCATTACAGAAAGAGAAGAAGACGAAAAAGCAGAACAAGAAGCCAATGCAGAAAGAAATGCACGCATTGCTGAAATTCTAGCGCAAATTGAAAACAGTGGTTTATCAATTGAAGACTTAGGTGAAGTATCAATTAAGCCTGCACCAAAAAAACGTGCGCCGCGCCCTGCTAAATACCAAATTGAAGTTGATGGCGAATTAATCCAGTGGACGGGTCAAGGCCGTATGCCAACTGTGTTCAAAAACCAAGTTGATAATGGCAAAACAATGGAAGACTTCTTAATTCCTGGTATGGAATAACACTTGCTGTTTTGACATCCTTCATATAGAAAAAGCTTACTTTGGTAAGCTTTTTTCTTATCTGTATTCTATTCCCACCTGCTAGCAAGCATTGTAAACTATACTACATTCACCTCTTTTGAATTAGGCTTTACTATGAACGTTTCTCGTCCTGTTTTTTCTTTAGCTATAAGCTCAGCAATATTATTATCTGGTTGTGCTAGTGAATACACTTTTAATAGTAACCTAGACGCTAAGGCAATTGATGATTATTTCAAACCTGGAAATGTGGTTCTATATAAAGAGAACCAACGCCCTAAAGGGTCATTTGAGGTGTTAGGCCTAGTTGAAGGTGAATCATGCCAACAAACTGCTGATGGGGTTCCTGCAAGCATTGCAGATGCGAGAACCGATGCACGAAAACAGGCGGTCGAGCTAGGTGCCAATGGGCTAATGATCAAAAAATGCCTATTAACAGAACAACAGGTCGACAGCTGCTACAGCCAAGCAATTTGTGTCGGCCAAGCAATTAAAACCGCTACTGAGCAGTAGATACTTGTTAATAATTTAGTATTAGAGCAACCGACTATTAATGGCTAATGGTCAAAGAAATTAAACCATCAGGCTAGGTGTCTAAGTCATTTTATTTATGCTGTTATCCGAAGCATTTTAAAGACATTAACACCCGCTTTGCTTAAAACCTTACATTGGCTAATGGCTCTTTAGTATTAAATTAACAAAGCATTGAACATTTATTCGGTTCAATGCTTGATTATGCCCCCTCTTAATTTATTAGTAACAACACTTGACGGTTTCTTAGACATGAAAACAGATCCTAACGCGCAAAACTTTAGCTCTCAAATAGAGGCCGTCGGGTATTGTCGTACCCCTTACAAACAAAAGTTTGGTATCCCAAGACAACCAGGGTTGGTAAATATTAAAGGTGTTATTGAATTAGCCCCTCAAGTCAATAACCTTGATGCGGTTAGAGGTATTGAACAATATTCACACTTATGGCTGCTTTTTTGTTTTCATGAAAACCTACAGCAAGGTTGGAAAAATACCGTCAGACCACCAAGATTAGGTGGCAATGAAAAGTTAGGCGTATTTGCCACCCGCTCTACATTCAGACCTAATGGTATTGGCCAGTCAGTGGTTAAATTGCATAAGGTTATTCAGAAAAATGGCAAAGTTTGTCTTGAAATATCCGGCATGGATTTATTAGATGGTACCCCCATTATTGATATAAAACCTTATATTCCATTTTCTGACTCAATAGAAAGTGCGACAGGTGGCATCGCTCAAGATGCGCCAAAATTAATTGATGTACAATTTTCAAGCTTGGCAAAAGCGCAAATTGACGCCCACTCATCTAAGCTCAATAACAGTGATTTAATTCAACTTATTACTGACGTGTTAGCTCAAGACCCTCGACCTGCTTATAAAAAAGCCAAAGCAGATCCAAAATTATATCAAGTGGCCTTATATGATATTGATATTTTTTGGACCGTCACTGAGCAGCAGATTAATGTTATTGAAATTAAACCCACCAGCGTTGGTCAAAACTAATATGAAGTCTGATTTGAACAGCACCCTTGATACAAACAAAAGTCCTGATTATCAAACTCAGCATAAAAAACGTTTATCTTGGATGCCGTGGTTGTATTTTTCCTTAAAAGACAAACAATTTACCTGGGCTAAACCCTGGCAAGATGAAGTTCAGCAACAATTTGAGCAGCTTGAAACCATTAAGTTTGGTCAGCAGTGTTTTATCGCCCCCGAAGCCAATGTGTTTGCAGAGCCTGGGCGCAATATAACTATGGGAAATCAATGCATGATTGCCGCCGAGGTGTTTTTACATGGGCCGATAACCCTAGGCAATGAAGTGGCCATTAATCATGGCTGCTCTTTTGATGGCGGTCGCTGCGGCATCACCATTGGTGATAAAACCCGTATCGCCAATAACGTCACGATTTATGCTTTTAACCATGGCATGTCAGCAGAGCAAGATATCTATCAACAACCCAGTCAATCAAAGGGTATTGTCATTGGCCGTGATGTATGGATTGGCGCCCAAGCTGGCATTGTTGATGGGGTTACTATTGGCAACCAAGCCATTGTTGGTATGGGTAGTATTGTGACCAAAGATGTTCCCGAATTTGCGATTGTTGCCGGTAACCCTGCCAAAATCATTGGCGACCGACGCGATAAATAGTTGCTTTAATTTATCGCCCATATCATTTTGCCATAGCCCTATGGCTATCTTTGTCAGGTATCGCTTAATTATCTGGTGACTTCATCGTTACAGGTGATAAAATGTCGCACATTAATAGCTACTAAGTGGACATTGGGAATGCGAGTTAGCAAGTACCTGCTTTCAACACAAAAAGAAACACCTGCAAATGCAGAAGTCATCAGCCATCAATTGATGTTACGTGCCGGCTTTATCCGTCGTAATGCATCAGGCCTTTATTCATGGTTACCGAGTGGTTTACGTGTATTACGTAAAGTCGAAGCCATTGTTCGTGAAGAAATGAACAAAGTCGGTTCTATTGAAATTTTGATGCCCCTAGTACAGCCGGCCGATCTTTGGGTTGAAACAGGACGTTGGGAAAAATTTGGTCCTGAATTGCTCCGCTTCCAAGACCGTCATAACCGCGACTTCGTTTTAGGCCCAACCCATGAAGAAGTGATTACTGATTTAGTCCGTAAAGAAGTGAGCTCTTATAAGCAATTACCACTGACATTATATCAAGTACAAACAAAATTCCGTGATGAAGTCCGTCCTCGTTTTGGCGTGATGCGTGCACGTGAATTTTTGATGAAAGATGCCTATTCTTTCCATTTAACCCAAGAGTGCATGGATAAGACTTATGCAGACATGCATCAAGCATACTGCAACATCTTTAATCGTATGGGTCTTGCTTTCCGTCCTGTTATTGCTGACACGGGTTCAATTGGTGGTAGTACCTCACATGAGTTCCATGTTCTTGCTAACAGTGGTGAAGACTTGATCGCTTATTCAACTGAAAGTGATTATGCCGCAAACATTGAAAAAGCAGAAACTGCAGCACCAACTGGCACATTAGCCGCACCAACACAGGAAATGACTGTCGTTGATACGCCAAATGCCAAAACCATTGCTGAATTAGTTGAGCAGTTTGAACTTGAAATAACTAAAACAGTTAAAACCCTGATTGTTAAGGGCGCAACTGAAGATGCACCATTGGTAGCATTAGTTATTCGTGGCGATCATGAGTTAAACGAATTAAAAGCTGAGAAGCATGAGCTCGTTGCCTCACCACTTGAGTTTGCCACTGATGCTGAAATGGTTGCAGCTGTAGGCGCAGGTCCAGGTTCAATCGGCCCTGTAGGCCTTGAAATGCCTATTATCATTGACCGTGACGTCGCGCTAATGAGCGACTTTGCTGCTGGTGCTAACCAAGAAGGTAAGCATTACTTTGGCATCAACTGGGAGCGCGATTTACCAATGGCACAAGCGATGGATATTCGTAACGTGGTTGAAGGTGAAGCAAGCCCAGATGGTAAAGGTGTTTATGCGTTTGCACGTGGTATTGAAGTCGGTCATATCTTCCAACTTGGTACTAACTACTCAGAAGCAATGGGCGCAACCGTACTTGATGAAAACGGTAAGTCAAAAGTGATGCAAATGGGTTGTTATGGCGCTGGTGTTAGCCGTATCGTTGCCGCTGCAATCGAGCAAAACCATGATGACCGCGGTATGAAGTTACCTGAGTCACTTGCGCCGTTCACAGTGGGTATTTTACCGATGAACATGCATAAGTCTCATCGCGTAAAAGACATGGCTGAGCAGCTTTACGCTGACTTAAGCGCCCAAGGCATCGAAATCTTATTAGATGACCGTAAAGAGCGCCCAGGTGTGATGTTCAATGACATGGAGCTAATTGGCTTGCCTCATGTGATTGTTATTGGCGATCGTAATATCGATGCTGGCGTGTTTGAATATAAAAACCGCCGCACTGGTGAAAAACAAGATATCCCGTTTGATCAGATTGTCGACTTTATCAAGTCAGCAATTAATGGCTAATCATTCGCTTTAAAACTATGCCGTAAAAAACGCACCTTTTAAGGTGCGTTTTTTTTGGTTTTCATTTCATATTTTACATGTAACTACTGTCGATTATGTTATTTTGATTGGTATAACCAGTTATTGCTATACATACTGATATCATCAGCTTATCAAACAGAGGAGAGCATAGTTGTCAGATTCAATTGCACTGGTATTAGGTGGCGGTGGCGCACGGGCTGCGTATCAGATTGGCGTGTTAAAAGCGCTAGTTCAGCTTTATCCGCGTAATCATCATATCCCGTTTGATATTCTAAGTGGTAGCTCAGCAGGTGCAATTAACGCAACGTCATTAGCTACCCATGCCTCTTGTTTCCATTTAGGGGTTCGCAAACTTGATTGGGTTTGGCGGCACTTTGAAACCCATAAAGTCTACAGTTCATCGTTTTGGAATGTATTAAAACACTTATCAAAAATGGCCTTAAAAGGGCTACAAAGTGATAAGGTCAATACCGAAGCGGGCAGCCTGCTTGATAATCAGCCATTACGAAAACTACTGAATCAATTAATCGATTTTCAGCGTATTGAACGCAACATCGGTAGTGGCGCGTTAAAGGCCATTAGCTTAGATGCATCAAGTTACAATGACTCATATTCCTACAGTTTCTATCAAGCTAGCCATCATATTAACGACTGGCAACGGGCAAGAAGACAAGGTACCCGCACCACATTAACCACAGATCATTTGATGGCGACCTCAGCTATCCCATTGGTTTTTCCATCGGTAAAATTAAAACAAGCCTATTTTGGTGATGGCTCAGTACACCAATTGTCGCCGTTATCCAGCCCGATACATCTAGGAGCCAGAAAAATTATGGTGATCAATCTAGATAGCCCTCATAAACAAAGGCACAGTGATATAGATGCTCACCCAAAAACAGCAACCATTGCAGGTCATTTACTGGATACCATTTTCTCAGACACTTTAAACAGTGATTTAGAACGCTTAGAGCGGATAAACAGCACCTTAGACCTTATTCCACCCGCCGATGCTAAGCTGGTTAATTTGCGTAAAATTGACACCTTAGTCATTAAGCCCAGTGAAGATTTAAGTGTTATTGCCGCGCGCTACTTTCAAGACTTACCTCTCGCCATCAGAATATTATTGAAATTTATTGGCATTAATCGTCAATCAGACTCAAGTATCGCGTCATACTTATTATTTGAAAAATCCTACACCAGTGCCTTAATTGATCTCGGTTATAAAGACGCTATGAACCAAATGGATACCATCAAAACCTTTTTTGAACTGGAAACCTAAATAGGCTTCTTGGCTAAATGATTAGTGCAGCACGACTCACTTTGAGATGAACTCACTGCCAAATACGCTGCTATTACAAATAATAAAAAGCAAGTTGCCACGCAACTTGCTTTTTTTGGTGGAGAGTGTTTCCACAGGTGCCGCTTAATAAGTATTAGAAGCGTGAAGTGCCACCAATATAGAAACCATCTTCAAAAGCACGATCTGAACGACCATCATACTGGAAGGTCATATTTCTATAACCGAAAAAAACCGCCATATTAGGGTTAAAGTCATACTGCACTTTTCCACCTAATTCGGTGTAACCATCGACATCCGAAAAAGACAATACTGACGGCGCATAATAAGCATCAGCATGCAGCGATATTTTATTGCCTAGCGCATAGCCATAGTGTCCACCGACGGCAATGACACTGCCATTAGGACTATTATCAAACCAAACACTGGATAACTTAGGGCCAATTTCAATTGAATGCGGACCAGTTTGATGGGTCATATGCATGGCAAACTGCGCCAAGTTACCCTTTTTATCTGAATACACATAACCGGCTTCAAGATTAACATTAGGGTTAATATTGGTCTTAATGTCAGCAGATACCACGTGCTCACTGAGCCCTAAAGAAAACTCAGTAGCATTAACATTGACGCAAAACACACTCGCTGCAATAACAGCCATCATTTTTTTATTCATTTATAACCTCAAACCTAAGTGCTTATGGGCCAAGATTATACTGAGCTAATTAATTAGTCTTTATAAAAAGGCCTAACACGAGCGCCTAGATGGATTAACACACAATTAAACCACAACCAAGTTACAATAAATAAGAGTTAGCAATACCTGTAAGTTAATATATCAAGTCGCGGTTGAGTATAACTTAATCGGTAAAATTAACTGCTCTCGTTGATGGCAAGCCCAGATCAGCTTATGCGTTTATTAAATCCGTATTTTAAATTGTGCGCAATCCAATTTGCAGTTATGATAAAACTTAAAAGTATTATTATCGTTTTAGGAGTTGACCATGAGCCAAACATTTTATCAGCAAAGCGCAGTAGACATTCAAGGTAACACTGTATCCATGGATCAATTTAAAGATCATGTGGTATTGGTTGTTAACACCGCTAGCGAATGCGGCTTCACCCATCAATATAAACCCCTTGAGCACCTGTATCAGTTATATAAAGAGCAAGGTTTAGTGATATTAGGGTTTCCATGTAACCAGTTTGGCTCCCAAGAAAAAGGCGACGAAGCTACCATTAGCAAATTCTGTGAACTGAATTTCGGGGTTAGTTTTCCATTATTTAGTAAGGTGGACGTTAATGGCGCCAATGCCGCACCTATCTATCAGTTTCTTAAGTCTTCAGCTAAAGGGTTGCTGGGCAGTGAGTCAATTAAGTGGAACTTCACTAAATTCTTAATAGACAAAGAAGGCAAGGTGTTAAAGCGTTATGCACCGACCATGAAACCTGAAAATTTAGTAGAACAAATTGAGTATCTACTGAAAAAGTAATAGTTACCGCATTAAATCGACACTTAATGTATTTTTAATCTACTGATTTAATTGCATAAAAAAATTATTGATAAAAAATATAAAAAAATTGATGTTTTTTTGAACTATTTCACTTTGAGATGCTCATAGTATATAGACAGTGTTTTCACTTTCATCATCTCCCTGGGACTTCTAGCGCGGTCCCTTTGATCTCAAAGTGGATCAATAGGCAATCGTTTGATTGCCTTTTTTTATGGAGCTAATTTTTGATGAGACTGGTTTGTTAAAGCAAAGTTTATAAAGCACCCCTTAATCCTGACGATGTTCGCCATAAAAGAACAATAAAGGTTACCACAAAAACCCAATAAAAACAGATACATAAAAATGTATCGCTTTCGATCATTCTAAATACTTAAAAAATAATAAATTTTATTGAACCATTTGCAGCTTAGCCTCTCTTAGTAATGTAGCTAGTCAGTAATAGGCTAACCCCTCATCAAGGTTATTTCGATACTGAGCTTTTATAGATTTAATCTCCCCAATTATTTCGCTACTCGAATTTGGTAACTCTTTTTCATCATCACTCCCAATTGGGACATTGCTAACACGCTAGCGCACCGTTAACAGTGACCCGCATAGAAATACTTCTGGCAATCCACTGGGTTGCCATTTTTTTTGCGCCAAGTTTATCTCAGCTTGAATATGACCTGAGATTAAACACCAATTCAAACTGCTGATTTAAAACTAAATTGCAGTAATAAAATCCAATCAAGCCAGCTAGCCAAAAAAACTTTAAAATAATTTACCGCGGTAATGAACTTTTTTGAAATGAGCCACTCTGAGTAACTGT
>NZ_JAUORC010000035.1:0-47290 GCF_030547465.1 Shewanella sp. 5_MG-2023 | reverse complement strand
TCACGCATTCTATGAAGCATATTCGTTTGCTCTTGCATTGCACCTTCAGCAATTTGTGCCACTGAAATTGCATCATTAGCGTTACGCATGCCCACTTCTAAACCATTTGTTTGAGAAGTTAGTCGATTGGAAATTGCTAGGCCCGCAGCATCATCTTTTGCACTGTTAATACGTAACCCAGATGACAAACGCTCCATAGAAGTAGCTAAAGCTTGACTCGAATTATTTAAGTTTTTTTGCGCTTTCATTGATGTTACGTTGGTATTTACTGTAATAGCCATAGATAAATCCTCATTCTTAGTTTTGTTGCCAAGACTTTGGAGCTTGGCTAAATATTACAATTTAACGATTAATTCTTTATTCAGTCTGTCTTGAACAACACATCAATTTAGATGTAATCAAACTAAATATAATGAAACTAAATGTAATCAAATAGTGAAATAGACCCTACTTTTGCAAACACACTCGATACTGCGTTAAGTGCAAGTTGCTGTTTTTCAAACTCGGTAATGGCGGCGGCATAGTCCAAATCTTCTAGCATGGACAGTGCACTACCATTTACAATTTTTTCTTCAGCGTGATTTGTCGCTAGGCTTTCAAGCCCTTTTAAACTATTACCAGCAATACTTCTTGCCGTACTGACTTGATTTTGACCACTATCAATATTATTCAATAGCTGTGCCAACTTTGATTTTCCTTGGGGAGAATTGGCGCCGTCAGGGCTTTCTAGCAGGGCGATAGCGCTATTTAGCTCATCTAAAATGCTCACTGTTGATTGAGGCTCCATGGTAAAACTGTCGCCAGCCGCTGGGGTTCCTGATATTTCAACTTCTATACCATTAAATTTAACAGGAACACTTGGATCAAAATTGGCCACTGTCTTGACTATATTCCCGTTAGCATCTTCAATTTGCAGATCAACATTTGAACCATTGGCGACAAAATTAAAGCTATAGGTATCTTCTACATAGGTTGACTGATCAACAATTTTGGCACTATCAACTACAAAATCGCCTTGCTGAGATGACAGATAATTGACGCCATAATCGCCCAAAGGATTGGGTGCATTCATAAAGATGCTATCACCTGGAACATTGGCACCAATAGTTACACCTGATGCCACCACACTTTGCCTTACACCTGAGTCGCCGCTATAAACAATGTCGCCATTGTTATCAAAAGCAAACGGTACTGAGCTGGTTTTATTGCCTGAAAATAAATAATTTCCTGATTCATCTTTAGAATTGGCGATGGAAAGTAACTCTTCAAGGCTGACTTTCATTTCATCGGCAATCATTTGCCGCTCGCTTTGCGATAAACTGCCGTTGGCACCTTTTTGTAATTGTTGTCGCATGCTATCGATAAGCGTTTCAGTGCTACCTATTTTAGATTCTGTAACACCTAATCGATTTTTAGCGTAGTCAATATTTTTGACATATTGATCAACCAAGTTATTTTGCTGGTTTAACTTATCGATACCAATGGCGGCCACGGGGTCGTCTCCGGCGGTATTAATTTTTTTACCTGTGGCTAATTGCAGGAGGGTTTTACTGGTTTCAGATTGGCCTTTGGCTATGCTGTAGCTGTTTTGCTGAAACATTTGCGCCGTTGAAATTCGCATAATTAATTCTCCTAGCGAACTGAGCTAAGTAATGAGTCAAACATCTGCTGGGCAGTTGTCATGATGCGAGCTGAAGCTTGATACGATTGCTGAAAGCGCATTAAATTGGCCGCTTCTTCATCTAAATTTACCCCAGACTCGCTTTGCACTCGGTTATAGGCTTGCTGATACATGGCATCATTTGAGGCCAAGCTCACCGCTGCAGCTTGCGTTTTGCTGCCGATATCCAGTTTGGTGCCTTCAAACACCCCGGTTAAGGTGGTTGAGCCATTATTCATAATGTTGGCATCGGCCAATTGCGCCATAGCAACCGCATTACTGTTGTCGCCTTCGGCAAAGGACAAATCAAAGCTATAGCTGTCAGTGACCCCCGCTGAAGATGAGTCGTTAATTTCAAAACTAAAACCAAAGCCGGTGTCAATTTGTGGTGGGGTAAAGGATTTTTCAGCGCCGACTATGGCGCCGTTGGCATCCAGTACTTGAAAAGTATTTTTAGCGGTATCAATTTTAACGGTAAGCTCACTACCCGTTTCAGGGAAGCTGGCATGAGTTCGGTCAATGTCTGTGAGCTTTACACTGGTGTTACCTGAGTTGCCTGAGTCAGCTGAGATATTAGGCCCAGCTGCAGCTATGCCTCTTGGATCTGTCATTGCCACATTGAGCCCTGCTGCAGCGCCCGCGTTAGGTCTAATTTCAAAACGGTCGCCATCAGCAAAACTGCCAGCATCAATTTCAATACTAAAACCATTGCCGCCTTCAAGCTGATTGCCATTAAGGGTTAGTGGCTCAACTTTGCCTGTTTGGGTGTCTTTAAGCTCATAGGTGTTTGGCGCAGTGAAAGATAATTCGTATGCGCTGCCGGTTAATTGGCCTACATCGTCAATATTAACTTTCAGGTTGGCGTCACCAGTATTGGTACTGTAGGCACCGACTCGACCCGCTGCCATACTTGAGTCGTTAATATCAGTAAAAATATTGCTGCCAATATTGCCGTCTAGGTCAAAACCATTTTGCTGCATTTGGTTAAAGGCATCTGCCACGCCTAAGGCCAGTTGCCCTAGCTCTTGAGAGGCTGGAATTAAGGTTTGATCACGAAAGTTAAATAACTCGCCTAATTGGCCACCTAATTTAGAGCCGTCAATCACTAACGTGCTATTACCGGTTGATGTGGTTAGCCTTGGCTCATTCGAAAAGGGATCGCCTGTAGTGGTGCCGACTTGCATCGCCACTTCACCGGACACTAGCATCACTGAGCCGCCGAGCATGACGCTTTTAGCGCCATTATCTAGCGGGATAACATTAACTTCAGAATATTCGCTTAGCTCTAAAATCAGCGCATCTTGTCGGTCTAATAATTGGCTGTCAGCCCCTGGCGACTTCATGATCTCGAGGTTGATGTTGGCAAGCTCAGTACTGATCTCATTAATGCGATCAGCAACCGCGCCGATTTGCGCATTGGTTTGCTTCATTTGCGAGTCAAGGTGGCTTTGCATTTGATTAAGGCTGTTAGCCACTTGCCCGGCAGAGCTAAGCATGTTGTTACGCATACCGAGATCTGTCGGTAAATCGCCAACATTATTAATGCTGGTAAAAAAGTCATTTAAACTGGCTGGTACCATGGCGCCAATTTGCGAGAACAGCTGATCCATTTCGTTCATTTTGCTGTAACGGGTTTCAGCACCACTCATGGAGGTTTGGCCAATGCGCAGCTCTCTTGCGGCATATTCGTTATAAACCCTTTTCACATCAGATACGTAAGTACCTGTACCATAAAAGCTACTACCGATTTGTTGGGACCCTAATGACGATTGCTCTGCAACTTGGCGGTGATAGCCCACGGTATTGGCATTGGCAATGTTATTACTGGTGACGCCCATTTGCGATTGGGCTGCCATAACACCTGAACGGGCAATGTTTAATAAATCGATAGCCATTAGTTAGTCTCTTTTGGTAATACGGACTTAAGTCCATTGGTTACTGACTCCATGACTTTCAACACTTTATTGGCGTATTGAGGATCAGTTGCGTAACCTGCTTGTTGTAGGGCATGAATAAATTTGGCGGGCTGTGCTGCCACTTTTTTGGCTTCTTGGTAGCGCTCGCCATTGGAGATGAATGACACAAAGTCATTAAAGCTTTGTTCAACGTTGTCGTACATTCTGAAGTCTGCTTGTTGTTTTACTGCCACCCCTTGCTCAAACTCTAAGGTGTTGACTGAGGTTTTATCGCCGTCCCAGCGTCTGTCGGCTTTGATATTAAACAAGTTGTTGCTGGCTGTGCCGTCATCACGACGGATCATTTTTTGACCCCAGCCAGTTTCTAATGCCGATTGCGCCAGTAATACTTCAGGGGTGGTGCCAAGCTGTTTCGCGGCCTTTTCAGCATGGGGATAAAGCACTGAGACAAAATGTTGCGGGCTGTCAAACTGATTCGGCGTTAGTGCCATCGATTGCGGCAAGCTATTGCCACTAGTGGCAACACGATCACCAGCCAAAACTTGATCTAATTCTTGGCTATCAATTATCGGCTTAGCCATTGCAGCGTTCGCAGTTGAGATATTAACAGTTGAGTGATCAGACATTGAGTGATTAGGCATTGTGTGGTTAAACATTGACTGATCAGCCTCTGAGCGCTCAGGGGCAGAATTTGCACTCACTACTGTGCTAAGAAAATCTACCGGCTTATTCGTAGAGTTAACTAATGACTGTGCACTGTTAGCGTCAATATTACCGCGCAGCACTGAGGCTGGGGTAAAACCGCTTTCTTGGGGAGAAAGTTGCTGCACCATCATGTCTGCGATGCCCAACATACCTTTGTTTGATAAATCCACCGACATTTGTTGATCGCGCATGTTTTCAAAAAATTCGGTGGTTTCACTGTTCATCGGGCTGTCTGATTTAAAGACTGCGTTAGCTTCACGCATACTTTTCATCAGCATTTGAATAAATATCCCTTCAAACTGTTTGGCGACTTCTTGTAATGCCGCCTTCTCGTCTTTCTGGGCCTTGGAACGTAATGAATCTAGTCCCCCTAGATCCAGATAGTTCGATGAATTTGACAGCTTTTCCATAGTCATACCGACAATTTTTAGATGATGATAAGCTCTCCATGCAAAGCGCCTGCCATCTTTAACGCTTCTAATATTGCCAGTACATCTGAAGGGGCAGCGCCCACCAAATTTACCGCTCTGACTAGCTCATCGAGCGAGGTGCCAGGGTCAAATAAAAACATTCGGCTATCGTCTTGGGCAACATCTATGGTGCTATCGGTTGTAACAACCGTTTGACCATCCGAAAACGGATTAGGTTGTGATACTTGGGTCGCTTCAGCAATGGTGACGGTTAAGCCACCATGGGTCACAGCTGCTGGCATTAAGCGTACATTTTGCCCCACCACTATGGTGCCTGTACGCGAATTGACTATCACTTTGGCTGACTCATCGGCCATATCAACTTGAATGTTTTCAAGGGTCGATAAAAATGACACTCTTTGGGATGCATCACGAGGCGCACTCACTTGCACCGAGGTAGCATCAAGCGCCCTTGCCATACCGGGGCCAAGCAAATCATTAATGGCTTGTTCCATGTTTTTGGCGGTTGAAAAATCTGCACGGCGCAAGTTAAAGGTGAGGTGATCGCCACTGGCAAAAGGTGACATCACGCTGCGCTCCACAATAGCGCCGCTAGGAATACGCCCAACGGTAGGAGTATTTTGTATCACCCGTGAACCGTCTTGACCTTCTGCGCTAAAGCCGCTGACCACCAAGGTGCCTTGGGCAATGGCGTAAACATTACCATCAACCCCTTTTAAGAAGGTTTGCAGCAAGGTGCCGCCACGTAAGCTTTTTGCTTCACCAATACTTGATACCGTGATGTCAAGATTTTGACCGGGCTTAATAAAGGCAGGCATTTCTGCATGCACGGCTACCACAGCGGCATTTTTGGTTTTAGGGTTAACATTATCGGCTAAATTAATGCCGAAGTTTTTTAGCATGGTTCTAAAGGTTTGTTCGGTATAACGGGTTTTTTCACCTGTGCCGGGTAACCCCACCACTAAGCCATAACCAATTAATTGGTTACTTCGCACCCCTTGGACATTGGCAATATCTTTAATGCGCTGGGCTTGAATTGGCTGTGACACCAACACCATGCTGAGCAATAATAAAATGAGGGATTTGATTTTCATGGTTAACTCCTTAGAAAGGCCACCATTGGCCCATAAAGAAGGAGCTTAACCAACCCACTTTTTGGACATCGGCAAAAGTGCCGGTACCGCTATATTGAATCCGAGCATTGGCAACACGGGTGGATTCAACGGTATTATCAGGAGTGATATCTTGACTACGTACCATGCCAGTAACGCGAATAAACTCATCACCATTATTAATTGAAATCCACTTTTCGCCGCGAATAACTAAATTGCCATTGTTTAGCACTTGCATGACATTGGCTGAGATGCTGCCGTCTAAACTGTTTGACTGATCGGCATCTGACTCACGCTTGGTATTCATGTCATCTGAATAACGAAAATCTAGCGGAATTCCTTTAATCGACAGATTGCTGCCACCGGCATAAACCGGATCGACGCTTAAATCAGAGCCTCTTTTAATTTCGTTATTGGCACTTTTCTTCGCTTGGGTCGACTCATTAAGCAATACGGTAATAATGTCACCCACTTTGTGGGCACGAATATCCGAGTACAAACTGGATGATTGATGATCCATGTAAATTGAACCCGTTGACACCATTTGGGTTGGCGGCGCTTCTGGGTAAACAGGCGCATAAAATGGATCATCGGCTATGGGTTTTTGCTGAGTTGAGCTGCAACCCAGCATCACAAATGCTGATGCTAAGACTAAAACCTTATTCATCATCCCCTCTCTTATCATCAAAGCTTATAAGTTCTGTGTTACGTAAGACATCATCTGATCAACAGCTGATATCACTTTCGAGTTCATTTCGTAATTACGTTGACTTTGGATCAAGTTAACCAGTTCTTCAGTCACGTTAACATTTGACGTTTCAAGCGCCCCTTGACGAATAGCCCCTAAACCATCCAATGAAGCCGTGCCCTGAATCGGCGTGCCACTGGCACCGGTTTCGGTGTAAAGGTTTTGCCCTAGTGGGTCTAACCCTGATGGATTAATAAAGTCGCTCATGGCTAACTGACCAATGACGGTATTTTCTGTAGCACCTGAAAGTTTCACTGAAACTTCACCTTCAGATGACACTGTGATTGAAGTGGCATCATCAGGAATGGTGATGGCAGGCTGGATGACATAACCCGAACCTGGGGTCACAATTTGGCCATTTTCATCTAGGCTAAATTGGCCGTTACGGGTATAAGCTGCGGTGCCATCTGGCATTTCAACTTCAAAAAAGCCTGGACCTTCAATCATTAGATCTAAGGCATTGTCTGTGGTTAACATATTGCCTTGGGTAAACATCTTTTGCGTGGCAACCACTTTGGTACCCGCACCGAGGTTTAAGCCATTAGGTAGTTTGGTGTTATCAGCACTGACGCCGCCCGCTTGGTTAACGGTTTGATAAAGCAAATCTTCAAACACTGCGCGGCTTTTTTTATAGCCAATGGTACTGGCGTTGGCCACGTTGTTAGAAATAACCGAAATGTCGGTTTGTTGGGCATCTAGGCCGGTTTTACTGATCCATAAAGCAGGATGCATAATAATTACTCCTAACTAATTCTCATTAAAGCTGACGAGGCGCGATCAAGATCTTCGGCGTTTTTCATCATCTTCACTTGCATTTCGTATTGGCGCTGAATATCAATTAGCGCCACCATTTCAGATACCGCATTGACATTACTGCCTTCAACTGCGCCACTTTCAACTTGAACATTGGGATCATTAGGGATGTTTTGCCCTGTGGTTAAACGAAACAAGCCATCCTCACCGCGCATCATGTCGGCGTTGTTGGGGTTAACCAATTTAATCCGCGCAACTTCTTCGACTATGTCGGCTGTGGCGCCTTGGGGTCTAACCGAGATAATACCGTCAGGGGAGATTTGCACTTTTTCAACCGGCAGTGGCAGCACAATTGGCCCAGCCTCCCCCATAATCGGATTGCCACGCGCATTAGTGAGTAAGCCGGTAGTGTCAAAATTTAGACTGCCTGAACGGGTATAGGCTTCACCGCCATCAGCAGCTTGCACAGCTATCCAGCCTTTATCTTTAACGGCAATATCTAAATCACGACCTGTGGTTTTAAGTGGGCCAGAGTCAAAGTTATGCCCGGGGCTTTCTGTCATTGCAAAAACACGAGTCGGTAAACCTTCGCCAAAAGCTTGCATAGAGCGTGCTTGAACCAAATCAGCTCTAAAGCCGTCAGTATTCACATTAGCTAAATTGTTGGCTCGCACCGCCAAAGCATTCATATTCTGCTTAGCGCCGCTCATGGCAACATAAAGTAATTTGTCCATTTACCGCTCCGTCAAACTTTCTTCATAACAAAAGATATACACAGAACTAGCAATCAACGTGCCAAAAAATTAAGGGTTTGAGTTTTAGATGAAATTTGCAGTTATAAACAGCGGGGAAATTTACAAGATAAGCAATATTGGGCAGGTTAATGGCTGTAGTAACGAGGTGAAGAATGAGGTGAACAATAAGGCAAAGAGTTGCCATGGCGGCAACTCTTTACTAAAGCGCGAGTTTACTAAAGCGCGAGTTTACTAAAGCGCGAGATTAATTAGCGGATCTGCAATACCGTTTGGTTAAGGGTATTGTTCACTTCAAGGGTACGTGAGTTGGCTTGGAAGTTACGTTGAGCTGAAATCAAATCCACCAGCTCGGTGGTTAAATCAACATTTGATTGCTCAAGTGCTGACGAGCGAATACTACCAAAAGTGCCGCTATTGGCCTCACCTGCTAGTGCTGGGCCTGAGTCTAAGCTGGCTTTCCAAGAGGTATTACCTACTTGAGTTAAGCCTTGCTCATTAGAAAAGCGTACTAATGCTACCCGAGCTAATGGCACGGTTGAACCGTTACTGTAACTGGCTGTTACTAAACCGTCATCGCCGACACCGACATTGGTTAAGCGCCCGACTGTGGTGCCATCTTGGGTTAACTCTGTCACTTCAAACGGTGAGGCGTATTGAGTAGGATTATTAAAATCGATGTTCACCTTTTGCGAGCCGTCAGCGCCGGTGCCGATAACACCTGCGCCATTACTACCTAGTTCAACCGTAGACACTACCGCAGGATCAGATCCTGTATAAGTTCCGGCATCATTAAATGTAAGTACTGAGCCTTTCCAGCCGGATGCGTTTTCAGCGGTACCAGTTGAATCAGCAATACCATCACCAGTAGTATCTGTTGGGAATGAACCACCCGTTGGCGCATCAATATCCACTTGCTTGCCATCAACAGCATAAAAGGCAACCCAGTTATTCTCACCAGTATGGGAACCACCTTCTGGTTTAACAAAATAAGTGGTCAAGATATGAGCCTCACCAAGTGAATCATAAATCGTTACTGAGGTTGAGTTATTGTAAGTATCTGCGTCATCTGGATCAAAGTTTGCGGGATCAAGTTCTTCATCACCAACATTGAGGTTCATTTGAAAACCAACGTTACCGGTTTTCACTGGGCTACCTGCAGTATCGGGGATTTTAATCGGTTGGGTGGTGGTTAAACTCACTGAAGTCGAATTACCATCAGCATCCACAGGGAAACCCTGTAAATAGTTACCGGCTGAATCTGTCATAAAACTTTCTGAGTTTACTTTAAATGCACCAGCACGGGTGAATGCATGATCTTGGCTGCCCGCTTCAGATGAAGTAACAAAGAAACCACCGCCACTAATAGCCATATCTAAGGAGTTGTTGGTAAACAGTAAGCTACCTTGCTGAAACTGTTGCGCTACGTGAGTTGTGGTTGCGCCGCCGCCCACTGCGGTATTACCATTTGAAAAAATTGAATTAGCATAAACATCGGCAAATTCAGCGCGAGACTCTTTAAAACCAATGGTATTGACGTTGGCAATGTTATTAGCCGTGGTGTTGAGATCTTTTTGAGCAGCTGCGATACCACTCAATGCAATATTAAACGACATAAATCACCTCTTAGCGCTTTAAATTAGGTTCTGTGTGGCTGCCAGATTTCTGGCAGCTTATTATTGTTTGTGTTATTAACTTTCTGCCACTGCCAGTACATCAGACAATTGAATACCACCTAGGCCTCTGAGGTTAAGGATCGGACCGCTGGCGACACTGCCTAAAGACACACTAGTGACATGGGCATAAGTTGAAACCGCTAAATCTTCGGCGTTGCCATCAACTTTACCGTTAGCTTTAATGGCATACATGCCTTCTTCTACGGGTTCGCCATCTTTATCAAGGCCATCCCAGCTGACATCAATGTTGCCGCCTGCAGAGCCATCAACCTCAAAGGTTTTAATCACTTGGCCTGACTCGTCTTCAATGGTGACGGTAATGGTATCGATTGGCTGTGGCGTACTAATGACACCGTTAATGACTGGGTTTTCTTCTGAGACATGGCCAATATCTGATGGAATGAGCACCTTTTGCCCCACTAAGCCCGAGGCTTGTAATGCCTGACTTGAGCTCATCACACTGTTCAAATTCAAAATTTCAGCATTTAAGTTGGCAATACCATCAACGGTCGCGAAGGACGCCATTTGTGCGATCATCTGATCGTTTTCAACAGGTTTAAACGGGTCCTGCATTGACAGCTGTTGACTCAAAAGCGCAAAGAAATCCGATTGGGTTAGCTCTTGGCTTTTAGCTTCACCAGTTTCGGTGGTGCTAGCTGATTGCGCAGCAGTTAGGCTATCTAAAAAGCTACTGTCTGATACCTGTGTAGTTTGTGAGTTTGTCGCCACTGAATTAGTGGAGACGGTGGAAGCCGTGGTAGACGTCTGCAACTGCGGTAATGACTGACTACTGTAAGGATTAACGAGGCTCATTGTTTACCTCCAACTAAATTCATATTACTTACCCATACGAAGCGTTTGCTGCAACATTGATTTGGCGGCATCAGCCACTTGAACATTCATTTGATATGACCGAGAAGCAGAAATCATATCGGCCATTTCTTCCATCACATTGACATTGGGTTTATAAATAAACCCATCGTTATCAGCCATTGGATGATTAGGTGAGAATTCTTTTAATAACGGTTTATCGCTTTCTACAACGCCTTTAACACTGACACTATGAGAACTATTTTGCTGATGACTGGCTTTGGCCATTTCAGCCTCAAAAATAGGATGACGAGCTCTATAGGTCTCACCGACACTGCTTGATACTGTGTTGGCATTAGCAATATTACTGGCGGTGGTATTTAAGCGCACCGATTGCGCAGACATACCCGAGCCTGACACATTAAAAATATTAAAAAGACTCATAATTAATCACCTCTAATGGCTTTACGCATGCCAGAAAACTTACTTTCAAGAAAGCCCAGTGACATTTGATATTCCAAAGAGTTTTGCATAAATGCAGATTGCTCTTCTTGCATATCCACCGTATTACCGTCACCTGTGTCTGGCTGATTTGGCACCCGAAACTGCACATGCTCTTGGCTTAACGCTTTAAGGTCAAAGTGCTTGTCAGTTGTTTGACTCATTTGCAGCCCTTGCTGATGAGAGCGGGCGCTATTCATGGCAGAGGCAAAGTCTACATCACGGGCTTTGTAACCCGGGGTATTGGCATTGGCGATATTACTAGATAGCACTTCAGCCCTTTGAGCACGTATGCCCAACGAGTATTGATGTACCCCTAAACCATTTTCAAAATTAATCGCCATAAAATTGCCTCCATCAGCTAACTGTCACTAACAAAGCAAACCTTATGCCAAAATATTGCGGTTTTAAGATGAGAAAGGATAAAAATGAAAAATGCCGACGTAAGTCGGCATTTTATTAACTAAAAACATATTAATTCATAAACTTACAATATATTTTTCTTTTGATAGTAAATCCCTGGGTTACAACGCACCATCGTAAATTCATCACTTAAACCTGAGATAGATTCTGACGCCCCTAAAAATAAAATCCCATTGGGATTAAGGGCGGCAGCAAATTGCCGCAAAATTTTAGCTTTTGCCTCTGGAGAAAAATAAATCAACACATTACGACAAAAGATAATATCGAACTTACCCAATAAGCTATAACTTTCAAGCAGGTTATGACTTCTAAAATTCACTAACCGCTGAACATTATCTTTCACTTTCATATGACCTGACGGCATTGGATCAAAAAATTGTCGCTTTCGCTCATCTGATAGCCCACGGGCTAAGGCTAAGCTGTCATATTCGGCCTTTTTACAACGTGCTAGCATTGAAGGTGATAAATCGGTGGCTTGGATCGTCGCGCTACCAGGCAATGCCCCCGGCTTACGCTGCTGATACTCTAAAATAGTCATTGCCAATGAATAGGGCTCCTGCCCTGACGAGCAAGCGGCTGACCATATTTTTAACGGCCGACCTAAGCGGCTATATTCAGGTAATAAAGCATCATGAAGTAATTCAAACGGGTATTTGTCTCTAAACCACAGAGTTTCATTTGTGGTCATCGCGTCAATCACTTCCGCCCGTAAATGCCGCTCCATTGGCTTCATTGAGCGCTTAACCACTTCCGATAATGAGGGCAAATCATGCTTGCCCATTAAAGGCGCTAAGCGACTTTTTACTAAATATTGCTTGTTGTCACCTAATACAATGCCACTGTGTTGCTCTAAAAAAAGCTTAAACTGATTATATTCTGCTTCAGCAAGTGATTTGTTCGGCACTTTTACATCCTATTTTAAAGAGGCGCTTTACATTGTTTGCAATCTAAAGCCGCCGCTTTGTTTGGTTACCGAGCGCTTGGTAACAAACGTGAAATCTACAATCTATGGTGAATCATCAGCCCTAGGTTGTAGATTGAATTATTATAAAATGAGATGTTTGTTGACCGCTGACGCTAACTCATCGGGATTAAACTTAGCGATAAAGTCGTTTGCGCCGACCTTTTCAACCATGGCCTGATTAAACACGCCACTTAATGAAGTATGCAGCACCACTTTAATATCTTTAAGTTTTGGATCGTCGCGAATTTCCGCCGTTAAGGTATAGCCATCCATTTCTGGCATTTCAATGTCTGAAATAATCAGTGGAATTTCATCGGCAACATTATCCATCTCAGTGGCAATCGCTTTTAATTTCTCTAAGGCATCTTTACCATCAATAGCGGTGTCAATTTGCAGGTTCAATGACGATAATGAACGGATAATTTGCTTACGAGCAACTGCAGAGTCATCAATCACCATAATATGGTAATGCTGCTCTTTATCAATGGTAATAGCATCACTGGCAGCTTGGCTTAATTCCGTTTTTACTGGTGATATTTCATCAAGAATTTTTTCAACATCTAAAATCTCAACCAATTCACCTTCGATTTCGGTTACTGCAGTTAAATAAGAGTTGCGCCCAGCCCCTTGTGGCGGTGGCATAATTGATTCCCAATTCATATTAATAATGCGCTCTACTGAGCTAACCAAAAAGCCCTGAATACTGCGGTTATACTCAGCAATAATGATGAAGCAATTTTCAGTCGATGCCAACGGACGGCCACCGGTTGCCGCACTTAAATCAATCACTGAAATAGTCGAGCCCCGAATGTGAGCAATGCCTTTAATCATTGGGCTTAAACGGGGTAACTTTGTCAGTGGCGGACACTGTAATACTTCTTTTACTTTAAAAACGTTGATACCGAAACGTTGGCGACCATTAAGTTTAAAAAGCAGTAACTCCAGTCTATTTTGGCCTACCAGTTGGGTACGTTTATTAACTGAATCAAGAATGCTCGACATAACCCTGCCTTGTTTTATGAATACTTTCCCTAGTGGGATTTATTATTAGAGTTCACTGTTAACCAGTGTTTTAAAGCGACAGTAAAACCATTTTCGCAAATTGTAACACAGTAATTTATGCCAATTTGCTGGTTTAGCGCTTAAATTTAGCTATAGGCATAGTTTTTGCTTGATTGTGGTCACATCGCATTTAAGCGACGATTTCAATGAAAAAAGTCAAACTTCTGACAAAGATAACATTGAGAATGTTTAGCCTTATCATTGCTAATTAAAATTGAAGTTTAGAGGTAACCTGGCCAATCAAGCTAGTTAGAATATTATGAAGAAAAACATTCTACTATTGATCATTATTTTTTTATCTTTACCGGTTAACGCCAGTGAAGATGCCACCATAACTTACTCTCTATCGACCATTACTGAATTAGCTAAAGAGGTAGTAGCAAAAAAAATTGCTAAAAAGCCCAATGCGGTGATCAACATTAGCCCGCAAAATCTTGATGGCCGATTAACACCGCCAAGATGTTTGCCACCCATTAGTGTTGAAATGGCCAGTGACCGCGAAATTAGCCGCACCAACACAGTCAAAATTAGCTGTATCAGCCCTGACTATGACTACCCATGGCAAATGTTTATCTCGGTTAAAGTTGAGGTTATGTATCCAGTGGTGACAGCATTGGGAATTATTGAAAAAGGTGAGTTAATCACAGCAGATAATGTGGCAATTAACTATGTTGACCAACACAGTATCCGCGGGCAGTTTTTTTCTGAGATCTCACAATTACTCGGTACCCGCTCAAAAAGGCGTGTGTCAGCTAAAGCGCCTTTGCTAAACAATAATTTATGCTTTGTTTGCAAAGGAGATTCGGTATCTATTTATGCTAAAACAAACGCATTTGAAATAAAAACTGCCGGAGAAGCACTAAGAGATGGTAATATTGGCGATGCTATTAGAGTCAGAAATAGCAATTCTAACAGGCGATTAGATGTCATTGTCACAGGCGTTGGCGAAGTTGAAGTTAGAATGTAAAATATTCTAAAGTTTTTTCTGACAAGGCCGATAACCTGTTTGGAAAACCCTAACATTACGCTGGAGCCTCACATGGCAATTGATATTAACCATCTAAAAACAGCTTCTCATGCTCAGTTGCGCACCAATCGCGACGCAGGAGCAACAACGCAAACAGCTGACTCAGCGGCTAAGACCACGGCTGCCCCAGTAAAAACGGATTCGGTCAGTATTACTGCACAAGCGCAGCAGCTGCAGGGAGTGCAGAGTAATATGGCATCTTTACCAGAAGTTGACCAAAGCAAAGTTGATGCAATTAAATTAGCAATTTCAGAAGGTCGCTACAAAGTCGATCCTGAAAAGTTAGCTGCTAACATTGCTAGCTTTGAAGCTGATCTTGACGGATTAAATTTCGACCAAGAGTAACCTCATCGTTACTCTTGATATTATCGGCCACACATTACTTAACGGGTAATGTGGGTTTTAATAAAGAGTAACTTATGACTGAATTACTACAGCTGTTATCTTTTCAGCACGACACCTTGTCGTCGCTGAAATTACTTGTATCTGAAGAAAAATTAGCCCTTACTGAACGTGACGCAGATAAACTACTGTCACTGGCAAAAGACAAGGTTGACTGCCTAAACAACCTCAAACTTAATGATGAAAAGTTAGCCTCTCACCCAGAAAAAGCATTATTAAACGCTGAGCCAGAACTCATTGTTAAAGTCGAAGAAGCCAAAGCGATTCTAGACGAGTGCAAGGCCATCAATAGTCAAAATGCCAGCTTAATTGAGCTTAATATAGCCAGCCTTAATCGCTTCTCTCAAGCGCTGCAAATGAGCCGTAATGCATCAAGCCTGACCTATAATGACAAAGGCCGAACTTCAACGATTTCCTCTTTAGGGCAAAACCTTAAAGCATAATCGAGGCGGTAATTAACTGCCCTGCGAGTTGCTAGATTGTGTTTTAAAAACCAAAAAACCGCTCAAAGAGCGGTTTTTTTGTACTTCAGTTAAGTTAATTTAAATGACTGGATTTAAATAATTAAATTTAACTAAAAGTAAGTCACATGCTTAATCGTTCTAGGCCTATTTTGCTGCTGATATAGGCTCCATACCTGTGAAAAATCCAGTTCTAACTCAGTCACATACATATCACCAGCCGGATAGCTTTTGACCACTTTAGCGCCTTTAATCATGCCCGAGACACTGGCGGTAACGGTTTGCTTATTCAGCAACCAATCATCGACCTGGCTACTGGCATCAATCTGCTGGCCATACACTTGCTCAGCCAGTTCACGATAAGCGGCAATTTTAGACGCTTGCATCGCCATTAACACCTTGTGAGATTGCTCTGTTGCCGGTTGCGTTGTTAACGGCGCATAACCAATAGCGGTTAGTTTAGGAAATTGTTTAGGCGCCTCGGTTTCCCATTGCACATACTTGTCGTTTACCGCACACCCGGACAAGGTGAGTGCTGCTGTCAGGGCTGCAAACAGTATTGCCTTCATTGGTTATCTCCTAAAATAGTCACGCTTGCCATACCTGCATGCTCGTTTCGATACAAGATGCCGTCTTTTGAAATCACCTTATTGGCAGGTGTTAAATAGCCTGGCAGGCTGTGGGTTTTAACAAAGGTTTGTACCGCTGACACTACTCGATTATTGCTAGTATTGACAATTCTGGCATTGACCACCACGCCCTCTGAGGTAGTGCCCATGGTGGCTACGACCACATGGGATACCGCTAAATCTGTGGCAAGCTGCTTCCAGTCGCGGCTTAAAATAAACTCACCCTCCGCAGTGGCGCGAAGTGAACTAGCCACATTCATATCAACAAGATTAAATTCATTGGCATGAAATGCAGTCAACATGCCTTGCTGCAATTGCTGCCCCAGCAAATTAGTTTGTCCGTAATCATCAAGCATGACAGGTGTGGTGATCAGCAGTGGTTGATCAGCTCGTAAGCTGTCGTTTTGTAGCACTAATTCATTGACAATTTTTTCCGCCAAGCGGTTAACCCCAGCTTTGGGCGCTATGCCTGACTGCTGAATATCGTAGTGAATAACATGATCCGTTTTGGGCTCAGACTCATACCAAAAATTCATCTCATAGCCTTCATTGACATAAGATAAATCATCATACTCTGTCGGTTGTGAGCCAGCACAAGCTGTCATCAACATCATGATTGGAAGTAAACCAATTCGGCGCATATTGCATTCCTGTATTTAACTCAAGCATTGCTATGGGCTAAGGCGTTTGAGGCCTAAAGGTTAAAAATGAATTCTAAAAACACTATCGGCAATCAGGATAAAAACTTTAGATAATTAATCCCTTTCAGCATTGGCTTAACGACTTATATATTGAAAACCAATAACAGGCACATTCTTTGCATTTATTCTCAAACAATCGCTCCTAGTACTTTAACGCCATAAACTTGGCACTGTATTAGTCGTTCATCGTTATCTTTAAGCAAGTGATTAATATGAAAATATGCAGTAAAACAACCCAGCGACTCTACTCCGCAGCCATATTGCTGTTTGTCAGTATCTTGAGTCTGCCGTTAAAAGCTGAAATTATTGAAGTAACAGGCCATGCGAATATCATTAATGGCAATGTAGATAAGGCGCGTGAAGTGGCGATCAGCCAAGCGCTAAGCTATGCCAGCATGCAAGCTGGGGTTGGTGTTAACGTTAATAGTCAATACATCTCGGGTCAGGGGCAGTTAAGCCAAGATGCATTTCAGTTTAGTCATATAGGACAAGACAATAATATTGAACTGGTATCTGAAATGCTCACCAGCACTGACATTACTGTATTACTAAGATTAGATCTTCAAGACGACTCAGCTCAGCAATGCCGAGGTCAGCAATTAAGAGCGGCAATAATGGTGCCTCAGGCCAGTATTCAAGATCGCGCTCAATTACGTTATGGTCAGTTATTAAACTTTACTCAAGCACTATCACAACAGTATGGCGTGCTACTAAATAGTCACTCCCATAATAGCTTTGCCCGCATTCACGCCGATGAAGCACTAGATCACAGCAATGAGTTAATCAATTTTAAAGGTAATCGCATCCCAAGTTGGTTAGGCGAAATCACCGATAGCCAATATATCTTACAACCAGAAATCCTCGATATGTCAACCGAGCCCACCTCAGGATTAATGTTTGGCTTATTTCACGGCTACCCACAAAGACAAATCAGCTTTAAGTTAACTTTGTATCACGCTATTAGCGGTGAAAAAGTCTGGAGTAAAGATTACTCAGCACAGGCGCAGTGGGAGTTTGAACGTGACGAAACCGTATCACCCACCACTAAACGTTTTTGGCGCTCAAGCTATGGCCAAACGGTTAACCAGCTTATGCAGCAAAGCACTGCTGACATTGATAATTTGCTAAATTGTCGCCCACTGCTGGGACAAATTGTGGCTAAACAAGGCAATAGAATAATTATTAACTTAGGCCGTAAGCACCATGTGAGAGCCGGTGATAGCTTTCAAATTGTATTGCAACAAAACATCCCTGACAGAGTGAATTTAATGCGCGCCGTTGCCACACCAAACCGCGCAACAGTCACCATTGATCAAGTATCAGAAGAAAGTGCCACCGCAGTATTACAAGGCATAGACGCAACAGGGAATATTCAAATACAAGATATCGTGATTAAGATTTAAGCAACTAAATTTAAAGCCTTTTAATCAAGATTAAAACTTGTATAATTGCGCTTAGTCTCCCTATAGCTCAACAGGATAGAGCAGTCGCCTCCTAAGCGATCGATCAGGGTTCGAGTCCTTGTGGGGAGACCATATTTTTTATTGAGCGTTCGCTATCCTTCGGATTTTCAGTTCAAGTTTGTAACGCTCAAGCACCTTCCATTTTATTGCTGAAACTCCAACTAAAGTTGCTACCGTTAAAGGTTCTTTTTACTAGACTTAATTTCATAAAACATATGTGCATACTATTTTTGGTATGCACTAACTATATGTACTATGTGCACTGTAATTAGGAGCGTGTTATGTCTGGATGGTTCGAGTTAAGCAAAGGCAATAATGGTCAGTTCAAGTTTGCATTAAAGGCTGGCAATGGCGAGGTGATACTGACCAGTGAGCTATATGCCGCTAAAAGTGGCGCTAATAATGGTATCGCCTCGGTGCAAGTCAATTCTCAAAGCGAAGATAAATTCACTAAAGAAACCGCTAAAAATGATAAGCCCTATTTCAACCTTAAAGCGGCTAATCATCAAATTATTGGTACCAGTCAGATGTATGCCAGTGTCGCATCACGAGATAATGGTATTCGTTCAGTGATGGATAATGGTAGCTCTACCACCATAAAAGATCTCTGTTAACTCGTTTTAAATATCATAATAAAAGCTCTCGAACCTTTTGCTTTGGGAGCTTTTACTATTTACAACCGATTAACTATCTACAACTGATTAGCTATCAACAACTAAATTATGCCAGCAGCATGCGCCACCACAGGCCCACTACGCTAGTCATCCCTGTTGTATAGGATGTGAGTTTACCTTTATTAAATACCATAATGGTTGGCGCGACTTGTACCGACCAGTCATTGCTGAGTTCACTTTGCTGATCGTTTATCACTTCAAAGCTATAGCCTTTATCATCAAGGTAAGCTTGTATTTCATGATTGTTGCCTGACGCCATTGCCACGCTGATCACCGGATAATAAGCCGACATGGTTTCAACGGCTGGGCTTACTGTGCGGCATATTGGGCACCAGCTTCCCCAAAAATACACCAACACCGGCTTATCTTGGCTAATCGCCAATACATCGACCCTTTCACCTTTAAGGGTTACTCCCTGTAATTCAGGTAAGTTATCATGCTGAATGTCTTTGCCGCGCCATAAATCCATTAAACCCGTAATGACCATCACGAACACAATCAGTATGACGATTTGCTTTAACCAGCCGAAGATCTTTTTCCCTAAAGGCACTTTGTTACTAGCATCTGGCAACTTACTATCTAGCTGGCTCTGATGTTGTTGTTTGCTATCAGAAGAAAACAAGCGACTCATGATTTACCTCTCTATATGTTTTACAAAATAGGGAAATGACAGGCACTTGATGGTGCAACCGAAAAATCATTAATTAAATCGTTCGCGCTGCTGAATAAGCAGCCGGAAATTTACATTATTTATTGTCACATAAGCTAAAAAATATTAATTAGCAGCTCATTGGGTTTTAAAGTCAGCATCTAAAAGTGAAAGTAGTTTTCATTAAAGCGCTTTGTTTCGCTTATACGCTAGCATACTAAAAGCTAATGTCAGTATGTATCAGTTTAGTTACTGCTGATAAACCCCAACAAATACAACCAAACAAAAACACAATAACACCAAGCGCGAAACGTAACTTTAAAATAAAAAGCCCTGTGGCAACAAGCTAGTCACAGCTTCAATTTATACTTGTTAGCCAGCTTTTCAGGTGTTTAAAATCCCTTAGCTTCCAAGAAAGGAGGCATATATTTATAATAATGGGGTTAAAAATGAAAGTGTTAAAAACAGCTGCTGCCATGGCAGTGAGTGTTGCTTTACTTGCTGGTTGCAATGACGAAACTAATAATTACTATCCAGGTGAACCAGCACCTGAAACAACTGATGTACGCATCGGTGCTTATAACTTGTCTTTCGATCGTTTTACTTATGAAGATCTTGTCGCTGAAATGGCGTTAACCGTCGCTGAGCAAGATGAATTAATGAATAAATGGTTCGATGAGTCACTTAGCGACGAAGAACTCGCTGTGGCAGAAAAGGTTATTCAAATTCGTAACGTTGCAGCAATTATCCAAACTGAACGACCTGCAATCTTATGGATGGGTGAATTCAATAACGATGGTACAGCAGAAAACCAACAAGCAATCCAAGGTTTCCGTTTAAACTACCTGACTGTGCCACAAAATGCTTTAGGTTCAACGTCTGAAGAATTTAAAGCCCTTGAGCCAATCCAGTTTGGTTATTTTGAAAACTTCGCCACTAATACAGGCCTATTAAGTGGTCACGATTTAAACCGTGATGGCAAAGTGGCGCTACCTGATGACGCCTGGGGCTTCGGTTTCTACCACGGTCAATATGCATTCAGCTTACTGTCTCAATACCCAATTGATACAGATAATATCCGCACATTCCAAGATTTTAAATGGAAGGATATGCCTGGTGAAACTAACCCAACAATTATTAATTGTGACGATGAAAACAATCCAATTCCGGAAGGAATGGCTTGTGGCGATGAGTGGTACACTGCTGAAGCTTGGGCAGAAAGACCAATGTCATCTAAAAACCATGTTGATGCACCTATTATTATTCCTACAGCAGATGGCGATAAAGTGATTCACTTATTAATGTCGCACCCAACACCACCTATTTTTGATACGGTAACTGAAAATAACAAGTTACTTAACCGTGCTGAAATCAAATTCTGGGACGATTACACATCAGGTGAAGGTAGCTATATTTACGATGATGAAGGTAACAAAGGCGGTATCGATAGCGATGCATCATTTGTTATCTTGGGTGATTTGAATGCTGATCCTGAAAGTGGTGACGGCTACTTAGATACCATCAAAGACTTAATGTACAGTGACCAAGTTAACCAACTTGCTACTCACGGAATTTACGCACCAAGTAGCTTAGGCGGACCAGAGTGTTTGTCTAACGGTGAATGTCGTGCAGAAAACTGGGACACTAAATACCCAGATGCGGTTACTAGTACTTCAGGTTTACGCTTAGACCATGTTATTCCATCAAGTGATTTGAATGTCACTGACTCAGGGGTGTTCTGGCCTGCAACTTTCGAAGAAGGTCGTTTAATGATGAATGACGAACGTGTAGGTAAATGGGGCGGCGGCGGAAAGTCGGTGTCTTCAGACCACCGTTTAGTGTGGATCAACGTAGCGCTTTAATTAGCACTTATATTAGCTCAACTGGTTTAACACAAGTGCTTTAAGCACTTGTGTTAACTACAGATAAAGCCCGCATTTGCGGGCTTTTTGTTTTAACTTTGTGTTTTTAAATATGCGCTCAATAGCAGCTAAAAGTGTTAATCAGGAAATATTACATCTTGTCGGCTTTCAAGCCATAGAGGATATTTAGTCATCACTTTACTGAACATTTTACTTTGCAGATAAGCATTAAGCCATGCTCTTACATGTGGATATGGCGACTGCAAATACCATTGCCGCTCTACTCGGGCAAATTGCCTGATAAAAGGTAACAATGCGATATCAGCTAAACTCTCACGATCCGCAAACAGAAATTCATGCTCGGATAACAACAGCTCAAGTTGTTGTACGTAGACTTCACAGGCCAGACGACATTCCACAATATTTGATTCGCTATAGCGTTTGGCGCATTTGTAGTTTTCAAGGCAGGACTTAAATTCACTATCAAAACGATAGATAAGCGCAAGCATCGAATCAAATTTAGCGGCGTCAGTGGCAAACAGTAAATCATCAGGATCGCTTTGGCTTAATGCCCACAACATCACTTCATAACTTTCTTCTATCACCTGCCCTTTTGGGGTCACGATCACCGGCACTGTGGCCTTAGGGGAAGCAGCTAACATTTCAGCGGGTTTGTCACCTAATACAATATCTCTAAGCCAAATAGGCTGATTTGACTTATAAATGGCAATTCTTGCTCGCATGGCAAAGGGGCAATTCCTTAGAGAATAGAGTACAGGTAAGTCTATGATTTTATTCATTGTTATATGTTAACCCCAACTACATATATGCACACTGGCTAATTAATTATCTACTTTAACCATATTCATTAGTAAAATATACGGGTAACATCCCTGCATTAAAATTAACGGAGCAAGTCTAAAACATGAAACCTAAGATTGAATTATTAGCCCCTGGCGGTGATGTCGAGGCGATTAAAGCCGCAATTATTGCTGGTGCAGATGCTGTTTATTGCGGCTTAGATACCTTTAACGCTCGTAATCGCGCTGCTAATATTTCTTTTGACCAATTGGTTGGGATCATTCGACTTGCCCATCAGTACGACTGCGAAATCTTCTTAACCTTGAATATCGTTATTCTTGAGCAAGAATTTAAAACCTTAATGAAGTTACTTAATAAGTTGGTAAATACCACCTTAGACGGCGTTATTGTGCAAGATTTGGGCTTACTGTATGTACTGAGAAAACATTTTCCGACTTTAGCTATTCACGCTTCAACCCAGTTAACCACCCACAATGCAGGCCAAATCCCGTTTTTAAAGCATTTAGGCGCAGAGCGGGTGAACTTATCTCGTGAATTAAACCTACGTGAAATCACTACCCTTGCAGAAGTTGGCCGCGAGCATGACATGCTCCTTGAAGTGTTTGTCCATGGCTCATTATGTGTGGCGTTTTCAGGTTTATGTTACTCAACCTCAGCCAGCGCGGGTAACTCAGGTAACCGAGGCCGCTGTAGCCAAGCTTGTCGTGAAGAGTATGAAACCACTGAATCAGGTAATAATTTTCCGCTAAACATTAAAGATAACTCCGCCTTTTTTGACCTACCGGCGTTAATTGAAGCTGGAGTGTATTCATTTAAAGTTGAAGGCCGTATTAAAGGTGCCAGTTACGTACATACTGTGATTGATAGTTTCCGTAAGCAAATTGATGGCTATGTTGAAACAGGTGAATTGACCCAAGATGGCGAGCGCTTATATAAAGTATTTAACCGCGACTTTACCAACGCCTTTTTACGCGGCGATTTAAACCAATCAATGTTTATTGATAACCCACGGGATAACTCTAAAAATCATTTGGTTGACCAATTAAAAGCAGAAAAAGGTGAGTCGATTTCAGTGGTGCAAATCCACGATGCCCAGCAGCAATTGCAAATCGATAAGCAGCAAATTAATGCCTCTGTGGATGATAAAATTGCCCACTTAAGTATTGAGAAAATCAAGCTATCATTGGCCTTTGCCAGTGAACAAGGTCAGCCCTTAAGCCTGACTGTTACCACTGAACAAATGAGCAGTAAACTGGCCTCGGCAGAGCAGCAAACCTTAGTGCTGCATTCAAGCAGTAGTATGCTGCCAAGCGAAAAACTCAGTGTTGACCAAGAAGCCATTGAAAAGCGTTTTAAAAATATCAATAACGCCAATTATGAATTAATCAGCTTAGATTGCAGTGGTTTAGCAGATGGCTTAAGTATTCCATATCGCGAGATCACCACCCTTAAAAATCAGCTGTTAGCTTATTTAAACGATGGCATTGAAGTGATCCCAACGGTTGAGTTACCAAAACTTGAACGCCACCCTAAAGTGGCAGTAAAAGCTGACGCTGAAACAGCCCAGCCACAGTTATCTATTTTGATTTGTGATGAAGCGGATGTGGCACTAGCCCAAGCAACCGATGCTGATATTTATTTCAAACTGCCAGATGCCTATAAACGTGGCTGCACTAAATATGTGGAATTCTTCAAGCAAAACCCACGCTTAATTCCATGGTTCCCGCCAGTATTGATTGGTAAAGATTACGATGCAGCGCTTAATATTTTACAACAAGTAAAACCTGAGCTTATCGTAACTAACAATACAGGTATTGCTTATCACGCCCAAAAGCTAGGTGTTAAATGGATTGCTGGACCATTTTTAAATACCACCAACTCATACGCTTTATTAGCCTTAAAAGAAGGCTTTGATTGTAGCGGTGCGTTTATTTCAAATGAAATTAACCGCCAACAAATGAAGCAATTAGCCCGACCTAAAGACTTTAAAATGCTTTACAGCATTTATCATCCAATTTTGTTAATGGCCAGCAGACAATGCTTCTTCCAACAAAGTGTTGGCTGTGAAAAACCACGAATTGATAATGGCTGTATGTTGTCATGTGATAAATCCACCAGCATTAAAAACTTAAAAGGTGACTCTTTTGCCATTGATAAGCAAAAAGCAGGTTACCCAAGTATTTATAATCAAGACCAATTCTTGAACATGGATATCGTTGACGATTTAGCTGATTTATTTGACGGCTTCATGATTGATTTAACCAACATTGGGGCAGGCGATAGAGTCTCACCAGACAAGCTGGCATTGATAAAACAGTTTGAGCAATTGCTACAAGGCAACCAAAACGTTAAATCAGAGCTTGCCACTATGGTGCCAGAGTCAACGGTTGATCAGTACATCAACGGTTTGTAATACTAGCCCGCTGATTTATTGATAACACAGTAACAAAGCCCTAATGTAGCTCGCGACATCAGGGCTTTTTTGTCTTCTCAATATGATTTATTGGGATAGGTAAGGTATTTAAAATCAGCAACTAATGCTAAAAGCATCCTAATATCACCCAGCCAAATGTAACAGTTTGAATCGCCCATTAAATAACCGATGAATATTTAAACGCTTGTTTTGATAACTGTTTCTAATACACTTAAAATCTCTTTGTTATCGATAAAACCGTAACTAACCGAACTTACACTGTTAATTATTTGTTGCTTAAATTGCACTTACCTTAAAGTGAGGTCAGAATCACACCACCCGAGTTTACTTGATCTTAGTCACAAAATAATAAGAAAAAATATGACAGCACGTATAACAAGTAATAAAGAATATCTGTTCTCACCTGATAAACCATTAATTTCCAGCACTGATCCACAAGGGGTTATTACCCACTGTAACCAAGCATTCATCGACACCAGTGGCTATAGCCGAGAAGAGCTAATTGGTCAGCCGCATAACCTTGTTCGCCACCCAGATATGCCCAAAGCGGTATTTGAAACTATGTGGCAGACATTAAAGTCTGGCAAGGTATGGATGGGGCTGGTAAAAAATCGCCGCAAAAATGGAGACTATTACTGGGTGAGTGCTTTTGTCACTCCAGTTTATGATGGTAATAAACTGGTGGGCTATGAGTCGGTACGAGTGCAAGCTGAACCCGATGAAAAACTACGTGCGAGCAGTGCTTATGCGCGCATCAATGCTGGCAAGTCAGCATCATCGCTGCGCAGTCGCCTAAAATTGGGCTTCACTAAAGCATTACCAATTATTCTGCCCTCACTAATACTCACCTTAATGCTTGCTTGGCAAGGTAACAGCGTCGCGGCTACAGCCAGCTTAATCGCTGGACTAGTAAGCCTTGGCTGGAGTTTGCAGCAACAAGCTAGTCAGTGGAATAAACTACTATTAATTAGCCCTAAATCATTTGCCAATGAAACTGTTGCCCAAACCTACTTTGATGATACTGGCACCAGCGCCCAAGCTAAAATGGCTTTCATTAGTGAAATAGCCCGCTGCCGCACAGCATTAACTCGTATCGATGAGTCAGTTAGTGGCTTAGACAAAATTTCCAATATCAGTAAAACTCAAGTGTCAGTGACTCAAGCAGCGGTAGAGCATCAAGGCTTAGCGACTCAACAAATTGCCTCAGCGATCACCCAGATGTCCCAAGCTATTCAAGAAGTCGCCCAAAAAATTGAAGAAAACTCTCACAGTGCAGAAAATGCCATTAGCTTTGTTGATTCTGGCGCAGCGCTGGCCGATGAGTCCCTAAGCTCAATCCACCAGCTAAGTCATGCGGTTGACAGCATTGCTATTACGATTAAAGAGTTAGCCACCTCAACTGAAGAAATCGGTCAAGCGGCCAATTTAATTTCCTCCATTGCTGAACAAACCAACTTACTGGCTCTCAATGCTGCCATTGAAGCGGCTCGGGCTGGAGAGCAAGGCCGTGGCTTCAGTGTTGTCGCCGATGAAGTGCGCGCCCTTGCCTTAAAAACCCGTGAATCAACCGACCAAATCCACAGTGTCATTAAGCAGTTGTCGGCTCGTACTAATGCCGCTGTTGATATGTCACACCAAGGTGAAATTGCCACTAAAAATGGCCTTGAAGTAGTTGAGAAAACTCGCTCATCACTGGAAAAAATAAAAGGTGCGGTGACGAATATTACCGATATGACCTTTCAAATGTCCTCAGCAGTTGAAGAGCAAAGCGCTGTTGCAGAGCACATCAACCAGCAAATTATTGAAATTGCTGATGGGGCAACCGATACGGGCTCTGCGGCCAATAAGTCACTCAATGCCAGTGAGGAGTTAGAAAAAACCATCAAGGTATTTCACTCTCTTATTCGCCGTTTTAAATTATAAGCCGCTATAGGGAAAACTGATCTCAGTGCGCTGTATTGGGCGCACTGAAGTCATGATACCCCTCTTGGCAAGCTTGTGTAATGAGCCTGCTTCAATCTGCCTGTTTCAATATCAAGCGATGCAATACAGGCTGTTCCCAAAACAAGCCAGCCTCAATAAAGCCCTTCTCTGTGTTCTTATCCCAAAGCTAGGCAATAGCTAGCACTATTTATAGCGAAAAGTTATAATTGGCCACTTAATTACCCTTTAAACCCTAGGAGCTATTTTTGGCACACACTTACATCCCGCTAGATGTGTATAAGCGCAAGTGGATTTTTAACCATAAAGATTTGCCTGTTGCTGATGAAGACAAAGCATTAATCAAACCGTTAACGGACAAAAGTGCCATGATGGTTTGGAATCAATGGATAAGTAATAAGTGTAATCGTGCTGAATTATTTTCTAAGGGTGACTGGGCCGCTAAGCAAGATGCTTGGAAGCAAACCGAGCACTGGCAAGCGGCATGGGACTCTGAAGATAATACCCTGCCAGAACCGATTGCTGAGTTTATTGACTGGAGTGACGATACCCAAGTATTTTTCTGTTATGAAAAATACCAAATCATCGAAACCACCTGGGCAGTGTTTGCTCAAAACTGGAAAGCCTTTTTGTTTTTCGATGATGGTCCAATTTTGATCGCCCCGAAAAAGAAACAAGCCATTATGTTCGAGCAAAATGGCCAATATAAGCTAGGAACGCGTTCGTAATCTTGTTGTGCAAAATCAGCATACAGCCCGTATAAATCACACTTTATAAAATGAGTTGCCCATGAAACGACTTTCAATAATTGCCCTCACCGCTGCGTTAGTGTTACCACAAATGGCTGAAGCTAAAACCGTTTCAGGTGTTGAGCTGGCGGATAATATGACGATTGCAGAGCAACAGCTTGCCCTTAATGGCGCAGGGGTGCGCAGCAAGTTCTTTATGGACTTATATGTTGGCAGCTTGTACTTAGCAACACCTGCAACCAATGTAGATGCGGTTATCGCCCAGCCGATATCAGTGATTAGGCTCAATATCACTTCTGGAATGATCACCGCAGATAAAATGACTGATGCCATTGTCGAAGGTTTTGATGCAGCCACCAATGGCGATAGCGCATCCATTCAAAGCAGTATTGATGCGTTTATGGGACTATTTAACGAAGAAGTCCGCAAAGGCGATCAATTTACCTTTGTCACCCATAAAGACGCTGGGGTAACCAGCTTTAAAAATGGTCAAGAACAAGCCACAATTGCCAATGAAGCGTTTAGACAAGCGTTAATCAAGATTTGGCTAGGCGATGAGCCTGCTCAAAAAAGCTTACGCAAAAACATGTTGGCAAAATAAACGCTGTTAATAGCGCTTAATCCACAGCCACAAAAAAGCGACCTGATGGTCGCTTTTATAGCTAGTTTTATGTAACACCTTTGCTAAAAGGCTAGTTAATAAAGCTTAAAACTTAATATCAATGGCTAAACCTGCTGCCGCTTGATTTTCAATATCATCAGACACCTTAGGTTGACTTAGCTCCATTTCACCAGCAAAGAAGTAACCACCATAGGCATTAATCGATACTTTCTTGCTGATATTCCAGCCCGCACGAATAAAACTAACCCACTCTTCTACTTCAATAGTTTGCTCAGCATCAGTCACTAGAAAGCGCTCGGTACGTCTTGAAGCCCCTAAACCAAAATTCCATTTGTCATCAAGTTTATAAGATAGCTCCAAACCTGCTGGGCCACTAAAGCCTGCTTGGAATGGATTACTTAACGACAGTTTGTCGGTTATGTTCCATTTTACCGCTAGGTAAGGAATGGTTTTTACCTCAGAGATATCATTTAAGTACGCCACCCCAACCCCAAGCATGTTACCTGACTTAAAGCGGTACATACCTGAAGCCACAACCCCATAACTTTGCGCATCTGAAGACGATGCCGTATTAGCATAGGAATATTGTAATTTCGGTGCGAATAAAAACATCCACTGGGCATTAGGGCGATAACTTAAAGATAAACCGGCACTGTATTTATTGATGGAACTCCAAGGGGTAACGTTACCTTGCAGTAGGCCTGCGCCAACATTTTTAAAACCATAATCGAGGTTGTCATAACCTACATTGGCGCCGATAGACCACTCTTTGCCAATAGGCATCGATGCCGACAGCTTCATGCGCCATACATCACGTTGCAGTTCGGTATCTGAGCTGCCGACTTGAGCCGCTTCAGTTGAAGTGCGCGATACATGAAACTTAAACGGTGAGTAATCGTAGGCAGAAGCGGTTGCGCTAAACGCTAAGCTAGACACTGCTGCTAGCTTGGCAACATAGGGAATAGAAAGCCTTTTTGAATAACGCTTTTTAACTTCAAAGGCAGTTTGCTCTGGCACGAGGGACAAACTTGAAATCGTTTTCATTAATCGCTTCCTTTCTCATTATTATATCGATCGAAATTATCAGGTATAAATCATAACGTCTATACTGGAACGCTTTTAAATTGGATCACTATTTCAATATTTTATGACACTTTTCAGCGCTGAAAACCATGTTATCTAAGCCAGTTTGCGATAACCCAGCTTACCGCTGCTACACTCGATGGGCTTTTAAAAACATCTCCGTGGTATCTTCAATATATTGCGCCCGTTTAGGCATTAAGTCTGTGGCATCTAGGCGCAGCTCTAAACGCAGCTTCAGCTCACCAAAAAGCATTAAACTTAAGCGAACGGCGCTGTCATGGGGCTGGGGGAAATAATACTCACCGTGCTGATTCACCGCGGTAAAGTAATCCGCCAGCAAGGCTAAAATATGCTTAGGGCCGGCATCAAAATACAGCTTTGATAGCTCTGGATGGCTATCAGCATGAGCAAGACAAGTTTTGAAAACTGCTAATACTTCTTCACTCACAACCAAATCACTAAACTGTTTCGCAAAGGTAACTATTGTTTGCTCAGCATTGAGTGAGTCATTTAATAAGTTGCCGGTCAGTTGATGCACCACACACTTAGATTCTATCGCCGCGACAAATAACTCATCTTTAGAACCAAAGTGTGAATACACCGTTTGCTTAGAGACTTCAGCTTTTTTCGCGACCAAATCCATACTGGTATTAGGAAAACCTTGCACGCAAAAAAGCTCAATGGCTGCATCTAAAATCCGCATTCGTTTTTGTTCGCTACGAGTTTTCACCGCACCATGATTGCACGGTGCTGAGTTTGCCTCATTTATCATAATCACATCTTCTTGTATTTATGTTTGTTTTCGCTACAAGCGCAACCACACCTTAACAATAAATAACATTTAATCACAAATTAGACTGGACAGTCTAGTTTTATAGAAATAAACTAAAACCCAAATAGACTAGACAGTCTAGTTCTTTATTAGCCCAGCATCACATGATGTATTCAATTGGTCAATGCTATTAAGCCTTGGTTTAATTAAAATTAAGGAAGTTGCAGTAGCAATAGGAATGTTCACCATGAATAAAGTCACCGTACAGCGTCGCGTCAATAAGCTTGGCATTATCATCAGTTTGATTTTGTTAACGGCCTGTAATGAGGCCGCAATATCCAATACGGCAACAGTAACTATTCCTAATGTGATGACCCAGCCACTTAATGCCAGTAGCAGTTACCTTCAGCAGCAGCGATACACGGGTATTGTGCGCTCAAGCGATACCACCGCCATAGGCTTTGAACTGGCGGGCAAATTAAGCGACATTGTTGTTGATAGTGGCGATAGCGTCATTAAAGGGCAACAACTGGCCAAGCTTAATACCCAATTACTTCAGGCTGAGCAGCAACAATTAGCGGCGTCACTACTGCAAACCCAAGCCGATTTAGATTTAGCGCAAAGTAATTTTAATCGCTCCGTTAAGCTGAAGAAAAAGCAGTATGTATCCCAGCAGCAGTTTGATGAAAGCCAGCAGCAAGTCGCCAGCCTGCAAGCCAATCAAAAACGCCTACAAGCCTCGCTTCATGCCACCGAATTAAAGCTAGCAAAATCCACATTAGTGGCGCCTTTTGATGGCAACATCAGTAAGCGTCACCATAATATCGGCGAAGTTATCGCCTTGGGTAGTCCGGTGTTTACCTTAATTGGTAACAACCAGCAGCAGGCTTATATTGGGGTGCCAAACACGGTCGCGATGACCATGCAAACCAATCAAAGCGTCAACATCACTGTTGGCAATCAAACCTACACTGGCACCATTGCCGGGATCAGCGCAGAAATCGATGCGGTCACTCGCACTGTGCAGCTGCGGGTAGACTTACCCAATAACAGCCGCATGATCAATGGTGAAATCGCTTATCTTGAATACCAACAACAGGTCAATAGCGCCGGTTACTGGGTGCCCATTTCCGCACTCACTGATGGTATGCGAGGCTTATGGAATGTGTTTGTGGTCACCAAAAATGCTGACGGACAAGCCCAACTAGAGCGCCGCGACGTTGATATTATTTACACCAACCAGCAACAAGCCTTTATTAATGGCGCGATTGATAAAAATGATGTCATAGTCACTCAGGGCTTACATAAATTGGTGGTTGGCCAAATTGTTAGCCCAAGCTCACAAGCTGTTGCGAGGTCATTATGATTAAGGCCTTTGTTGAAAATGGCAGGCTAGCAAGTTTAATGATTGCCCTGCTATTGGTGGCGGGGTTAGGCGCCATTAGCAGTTTACCCCGCACTGAAGACCCTAACATTACCAACCGCTTTGCTTCGGTGGTGACTCATTACCCCGGCGCATCGGCTGAGCGAGTGGAAGCTTTGGTCACTGAAGTGTTAGAAAATCAACTGCGCCGCTTAGAAGAATTAAAGCTAGTGCAATCTACCTCGCGCCCGGGCATTTCCGTTATCCAGTTAGAGCTTAAAGACACGGTAACTGACACAGCTCCGGTTTGGTCTCGAGCCCGTGATTTAGTCGCCGACAGTAAATCTACACTGCCGCTACCGGCGCAAAACAGCATTTTGGATGACCAAACAGGTTACGCCAACACCGCGATTTTAGGCTTAGTGTGGCAAAACGACAGCCCAATTCGAACTGACGTACTCAAGCGTTATGCTAAAGAGCTGCAAAGCAAGTTACGGGTACTTAATGGCACTGACTTCGTCAACTTGTCTGGCACCCCAGATGAAGAAATTCTGGTTGAGCTTGATGGCAATAAAATCAGTCAACTTAAATTAACTCCCGCTGCTATTGCCGCTATTTTGTCTAATGCTGACAGTAAAATATCAGCTGGTGAAATCCATAACGCTACCTTTAAAGCGCTGATAGAAGTATCAGGCGAGCTTGATTCAATCACTCGCGTGGGCCAAGTGCCGTTAAAAATTGATACTAATGGTCAGATCATTCGCCTAGGTGATGTCGCCAATATTAGCCGTCAACCTAAAACACCTGCCACCAGCATTGCGCTGATTAATGGCGCTGAAGGGGTATTGGTGTCGGCCCGAATGCTTGACGATAACCGAGTTGATCAATGGCAAGCGCAAGTAAGCCAAGTGGTCGATGACTTTAGCGCTAACTTACCGGCTAACATTCAAGTGCAATGGCTGTTTGATCAACAAGGCTATACCAGTGTGCGCCTAGGGGATTTAGTCATTAATTTAATCCAAGGCTTTGTGATTATTTTACTGGTACTGATGCTCACCCTTGGGCTAAGAAATGCGCTGATTGTGGCATTATCACTGCCGCTAACGGCCTTGTTTACCCTCGCCTGTATGAAGTACACCGGACTGCCCATCCACCAAATGTCAGTCACTGGTTTAGTGGTGGCACTGGGGATTATGGTGGATAACGCCATTGTAATTGTTGATGCTATTGCCCAGCGCCGCAAACAAGGCTTAAGTAAACTTGAAGCCGTGAGTAAAACCTTGCACCACTTATGGCTGCCGCTTGCGGGCTCAACCATTACCACCATGTTGGCCTTTGCTCCGATAGTTTTAATGCCCGGCGCAGCAGGTGAGTTTGTTGGTGGTATCGCCATTTCAGTGATGTTTGCTCTACTGGGCTCATACTTAATTTCACACACCATCATTGCTGGTTTGGCGGGGCGTTTTAGCCAAGATAATGCGTCTATGGCGTGGTATCAAAAAGGCATGGCCTTCCCGCGTCTTAGTCATGCTTTTCAAACCAGTTTACGCATTGGCTTAAAAAGACCCGTGATCACCGCTGTGCTGATTGGTATTTTGCCGGTTGTCGGTTTTGTTGCTTCAACTAAAATGACCGAGCAGTTTTTCCCGCCATCGGATCGGGATATGTTTCAAATTGAAGTGTATTTAGCGCCATATGTGAGCTTAGCCAATACCCGTCAGCAAGTTGAACAAATTGATCAGCGTTTACGGGTGCTTGAAGATGTTGAAATGAGCACTTGGGTCATTGGCGGCAATACGCCATCGTTTTATTACAACCTGACCCAGCGCCAACAAGGGGCGGCTAACTACGCCCAAGCCATGGTCAAAGTGACCGACTTTGATGCGGCGAATCGACTGATTTTATCGCTACAAGCTGAGTTTGATGATGCTTTTCCCCAAGCGCAAATTTTAGTGAGAAAACTAGAACAGGGCCCACCATTTAACGCCCCAGTTGAATTACGCATTTACGGGCCATCATTAGATGTATTAACTCAGCTAGGAGAACAGGCCCGCGGCTTGTTTATGCAAACCAAAGATGTGATCCATACCCGCGCCACCTTAAGTGCAGGCTCACCAAAGGTGTGGATGCAAATCAATGAAGATGCCAGCTTAATGAGCGGCTTAAGCTTAACTGATATCGCCAAACAAATTGAAATGTCTACCACAGGTATCATAGGCGGCAGTATTTTAGAGCAAACTGAATCGCTACCAGTAAGAGTAAGGTTAGCAGATAGCTCAAGAGAGCAAGCCACTCGTTTATCTGAGCTTAATTTACTGTCTAATAATGGCAATATTATTCCGCTGTCAGCCATTTCCCACAATGAAATCAATGTCAGTCGCGGCGGGATCCCAAGGCGCAATGGCGAGCGGGTTAACACCATTGAAACCTACATTGTCAGTGGCGTACTGCCCGGAAAAGTACTCAATGATGTTAAAGATAAACTCGCCCAAATTGAGTTGCCAGCGGGTTACCATATCGAGATCGGCGGTGAAAGCGCCAAACGCAATGAAGCGGTGGGCAATTTACTGTCAAACATCGTAGTGGTGGTGACCTTATTACTGGCAACAGTGGTGCTGTCTTTTAACTCATTTAGATTAACTGCGATTATCTTATTAAGCGCATTTCAATCAGCAGGACTTGGTCTGCTGGCAGTGTATGTGTTTGGGTTTCCGTTTGGCTTTACCGTGATTATCGGCTTATTAGGCCTAATGGGGCTGGCCATTAATGCCGCTATTGTTATTTTGGCAGAACTTGAAGACATGCCAGAGGCAAGACTTGGCAACCTTGAAACCATCATCAACATTGTTAGCGGCTGCGGCAGACATATTGGCTCAACCACCATCACCACCATTGGCGGCTTCTTGCCACTGATTATCGCAGGCGGCGGTTTCTGGCCTCCCTTTGCGATTGCTATCGCTGGCGGCACCTTACTCACCACCTTGTTATCTTTGATTTGGGTACCGACTATGTACCTTTTATTAATGAAGAAAAGGCCACAGCAACAGCCAAGCCTTACACCATTAAGCGCCTAATATTAGTCGCTACCTCTGCAATAAAAAACGGCGCTATTAAGCGCCGTTTTTTATATTTGCCTAACCATGTTGATGCAGTAGCTTATTGCATTACGCTACACTTAGATCAACGCCTGTATTGCAGCCTAAATTCGAACATTAACTTTTTGTAATTTTTTGTCCACCCTGCTGAAATGGATTAACGCGTACAATTCAGTTCTCAACAGACAAATCACTAGGAAATAACATGAAATTGACTCAACTCATTTGCGCCACATTGGCCATTACCTCATTATCGGCATTCGCAGGACAAGAAGACGACGTATTGGCAACACTGGCAATGCAACGGGCTAACTTCAGCTTAGAGCAAGCGATTGAAAAGGTCAGCACTGATTATGCAAAGCACATTACTGAATTTGAAATTGATGAGCATAACAATCAAGCCATCTATGAAATGGAAGCCGTCAATCTTGATGCCCAAAAGAAGCATAAGCTTGAACTCAGCCTTGAAGATGGCGCAGTGCTAAAACACAAAACCAAAAATAGTCTAAGCCGCTTAGATGATGATGAGCTATTAGCATTACAAGAGTTGCAAGCTTCAGACTTTAACTTAGCAACAACCATTGCTACATTAAAGCAAAAATACCAGGCTGATATCTTTGAATTTGAATTAGAGAACAAAAAAGGCATTACTTTCTACAAGTTTAAACTGATGGGTGAAGAAGGCGCAAAACGCATCATAGTGGATGTAAAAACTGGCACCATCATTCCTGTTATAAAGCACTAATTCAGCATTGTTTTTTGGGGAGGTAACTCCCCTTGAGGAAGAGTATTTTGCGCATTCTTGTTATTGAAGATAATCTAACAACCCAGCAATACTTGCAAAAAGCCCTGCAAGAACAAGGCTATGAAATCGACCTAGCGGATAATGGCCAAGACGGGTTATTTTTAGCCCTAGAGGGTGATTACCAATTAATTGTACTGGACAGGATGCTGCCTAAATTAGATGGCTTAAGTGTATTAAGCACCCTAAGAAATGCAGGCAAGCAAACCCCAGTGCTATTTTTAAGTGCCTTAGACAGTGTATCTGAGCGTGTAAAAGGCCTGCGTGAAGGCGGGGATGATTATTTGATCAAGCCCTTCGCCCTTTCTGAACTGCTGGTGCGTATTGAAATATTAATTCAGCGCAAAGGCACCCATCATGAAAAAATCATCAGCACGTTACAGGTCGCCGATCTTAAAATGGATCTGCTTTCCCATAAGGTGTTTAGAGGCTTAACTGAGATTTCACTACAACCCAAAGAGTTTAAGTTGTTACGCCATTTAATGGAGCACAGTGGCCAAGTACTATCTCGCTCGTTACTGTTTGAAGCCGTTTGGGATTATCAATTTGATCCACAAACCAATGTTATTGATGTGCATATGGCACGATTGCGTAAAAAGGTAGAATTTGATGGTCTTCCCCCTTTACTGGAAACGGTACGTGGCGTTGGTTACAGAATGGTGGCACAGGGTTAAAAGCGCCCATTCAGTTTGGCGTTTAACCCGCTTATATACCGTTTTATTATTAGCGGTTGTCAGCATTTTACTGGTGGTTTTGTACCAATTAAGTATTGGGCAGATGAACCGCCAACAGCAGTTGCAAATGGATAACCTGATTGCGCAGCAAACCTTACTTGCTGAGCAATTACCCCCCGAACAATTTAGTGAACAATTTGAGCTGCAAGCCCAAAGCTCACGGCAGTACATTCTCAGTTATCAAACCAAGCAACAGCTTATAGGCAGGCTGAGTGAAGTCCCGACTGCGCTATCCCAGTGCCCAAGCTTAACGCGCTTTCCTATTTGGCTTGATCAATATGATGAAATCAGACTGGTTTCAGGCTGTGCTCACTCAACCGCTACAGGTACGCTGATTATTGCGGTCGATGATGAGTCATTACATGAACTTAAAGCGCAATTTATCAGTGCCTCAGTCATGGCATTATTATTGGCTGTTTTATTGGGTTTACTCACAGGCTTGATTTTTTCTATGCGGGTATTAAAGCGAATTAATAGCTTTAACCAAGTGGCATTACGGGTTGAATCTGGCGAGCTAAGCGCGCGGGTGACGGTCTCTGAACAAAATGATGAATATGACCATATGGCATTGCATATCAATACTATGCTTAGCCAATTACAGCACTCCTTTGACACCATTGCCGGCATTACTGATGCCATTGCCCATGACTTACGCACCCCGCTTGGCCATTTAAGGCAACAAATTGAATCTGAACTACTGGATAAACAACAGCATAATTTGCCCACTGAGCCGCTGCAGAATATGCTCAATAAGCTCGACGAAATATTATTTACCTTTAGTGCAATGCTTGAACTCACCCGTCTCCAGCAACAACAGCACGATAATAGCCAACAGTTCAAAATGGTTGATTTACATGACGTCATTATCGATGCCGTGGATTTAATTGAGCCGCTAGCGGAAGAAAACCAGCAAGTGGTCAGCATAAAAAGCGTTCTCGCTCTGTCTATTCAAGGCGATGCCACACTCCTGTTTCGGGCCATATATAATCTATTAGAAAACGCCACTAAATACGCAGGCGTTAATGCCGCCATTAACGTTGAGCTAACCGCCAACGGTTTTATCATTAGTGATAACGGCCCAGGTATTTGTGATAGCGAGAAAGACAAGGTATTTCAGCGTTTATACCGCATCGAAAAAAGTCGTCAAATCGCCGGTTTTGGTTTAGGACTCACCTTAGTACAAGCCATTATTCAACTGCATAACGGCAAAATAGCATTACATGATAATAAGCCCGGCTTAAGTGTAGAAGTTAACTTTTAAACCTACAGTAATATCGCCCTGCACTGATGCATAATCAAAGCATTGTGCTGTGTTAGGGCAAGCGACTTTCACTAGCACTTTCTCTAGCAGTATCGCTAGCGCCACAGAGCAGCAAAGCGCCGTTGCTGATGAAATCACCCGCAACTTGCATCAGATGTCGTCCCTTGCCAATGAAGGGCAAGAGCGCGCCGGAGAAACCGTTGAAGTCGCTGACGGGCTAACAGCGCTAGCAGGAGAGCTAAAAACCAAGATTAACTTCTTTAAAATTTAATCATTTGTTTGTAATAAAAGATTGTTAACTCAGGTCGTTATAAGGGGCATGAACGGTAAAGTTCATGCCCCTTTATTTGATAATGAGGTTACGATTAACTACCACTTTAATGACAGAACAGGTACAGAATGAAAAAACGCACCGTTATCGCACTGCTTTCAACCCATGCACTCGTACTCGCCATTGGCTTTGGCACGGGCATTTATACCTTACCTATTCTTACTGCACCAGATGCACCAAGTCGCGAGCAAGTGCAGTCAATTGACTCTGTGCAACGCTTTACAGGTCAATTCAGCCGTAACCTCAAAGATAGCGACGCATTGCATTGGGGCGAAGGCAAAGTGACCCTAGGCGATGAATTTATTGCACTGAATGGCAAGCTGTCACCAGGTCCTGACTTTAAAGTGTATTTGGCCAAAGAGTTTGTAGAAACAGAAGCGGATTTTAACCGTTTAAAATCAACGATGGTGCAAGTGGCCGACATCAAAACCTTCAACAATTTCTTAGTGCCAATACCAAAAGAGGTCGATATCGCAACTTACAACACCATCATTATTTGGTGTGAAAGCTTTGGTCAGTTTATTACCGCAGCCCAGTACCAGTCTATTTAAGCGCTTTAAAAACGATAACTCATTCAACCTTTGTAAGCTTGCTTCCCTTATTTCACCCATCAGCTAATTTTAAACAATAAAAAACCCTGCACTAGGCAGGGTTTGATATTTTACAACTTAAAACACTTACTTATTTTTAGCTTCAGACTCGCTAATACGGTCTAAGTTTTCAGTGTTTTCAAGCCAAAGCGCATTAATGATGCCAAAAGCACAGGCCAGTAATACACCTAAAATCCAAGCGAAATACCACATAATGGCTCCTTAATTAATAAAGTGATGCTTTGTTCTTTTCAATGAAGTCGCGGTTTAAGCGACCAAACATCTTGTAGTAAGTCCAAATGGTGTAACTTAATACTGTCGGTACGAAAATAATCGCCGCCCAAGTCATCACATTAAGGGTCATTTCACTTGCGGTTGCATCCCACATCGTTAAGCTCACATTTGGATCAAGCGATGAAGGCATGACGAATGGGAACATTGATGCGCCACATGTCACGATAATGCCTGCAATAGCTAGTGAGCTAAATAAGAATGCAAAACCACTTCGGTTAAAGCGACTTGCTAGAATCACCAAGATTGGCATCAACAAACCTAATGCTGGGAACAGCATAGTCAGAGGATACTTGTCATAGTTAACTAACCATGCGCCTGCTTCTATAGCAACAGTTTTAGCCGTTGGATTAGAAGGACCAGCAGTATCGATTACTGAAGTAACCACATAACCGTCAATACCATTTACTAACCAAACACCCGCAGCAGCAAACAACACTGTCACTAACAAACCACACACTTGTGATGCTTTAGCAGCGCGAACACGTAGCTCACCTTCGGTTTTCATTTGTAACCATGAAGCACCTTGCATCATCATCATAAGTGCACTGATTAAGCCAGCTAATAAACCAAATGGGTTTAGTAGGCCTAGTAAGCCACCTTGATAAGTTGCACGTAGGTATTCATCGAACTCAAACGGTACACCTTGTAATAAGTTACCAAAAGCAACACCGATAACTAATGGAGGTACAAAACCACCGACAAACAAGGCCCAATCCCACGACTTACGCCATTTTGGATCTTCAATTTTTGAGCGGTAATCAAAACCAACAGGGCGCAGGAATAAGGCGAATAACACCAACATCATTGCCACATAAAAACCCGAGAACGACACGGCATATACTGTTGGCCAAGCAGCAAATAACGCACCACCTGCAGTAATTAACCAAACTTGGTTACCATCCCAATGAGGGGCAATCGAGTTAATCATGATACGGCGCTCAGTGTCGTCTTTACCAATAATTGGTAATAACGCACCCACACCCATATCAAAACCATCTGTCACAGCAAACCCAACTAGCAATACGCCAACCAGAGCCCACCAGATAAATCTTAGCATTTCATAATCAAACATAATCAGGTCCTCAGATTAAGCATCTTGGTTTTCAAAATGATATCTACCTGTCTTAAGGCATGATGGGCCAAGACGAGCAAACTTAAACATTAAGAACATTTCGATCACTAATAGTATTGAGTAGAACACAGTGATTGAAATGATACTGAACCATATATCACCTGGCGTTAGCGTTGATGCTGACATAAAGGTCGGTAAGACTTCTGAAATGGTCCAAGGTTGACGACCATACTCTGCCACAAACCAACCACATTCAATTGCAATCCAAGGTAGTGGCAAGCTGTATAGCGCTGCACGTAATACCCATGGTTTTTCTTCAATTTTATGACGGGTGCTTTGCCAGAATGCCGCAGCAAATACCAATAGCATAATCACGCCACACGCAACCATGATACGGAATGACCAGAACATAGGGGCAACGTTAGGAATAGAGTCTTTAGCGGCAGCTTTAATTTGCTCTTCTGTCGCATCGACTACATTTTCTGTGTAACGTTTTAGCAGTAGACCATAGCCTAAATCGCCTTTGGTCATTTCAAAATCAGCACGAATTTGCTCTGTTTCATTACCTGCGCGAAGTTGTTCTAGTAAAGAGTAAGCAATCATACCGTTACGGATACGAATTTCATGCTCGTCGATTAAGTCGATAATACCAGTCACTTGCTCATCTAAAGAACGCGTTGCAATGATCCCCATTACGTATGGGATCTTAATCGCGTAGTCAGTGTGCATGGTTTCTTGATTTGGGAAACCCACTGCAGTAAAGGCCGCTGGTGCTGGCTCAGTGTGCCATTCCGCTTCAATTGCCGCTAATTTAACGCGCTGTACTTCACCTACTTCATAGCCAGACTCATCGCCTAGTACCATTACCGATAGGATTGACGCCATACCAAAACTTGCAGCAATCGCAAACGAGCGACGGGCAAACGGTAAATCACGACCTTTAAGGATAAAGTAAGAACTAATTGCCAAGACGAACATCGCGCCGGCAACATAACCTGATGCGACTGTATGAACAAACTTAACTTGCGCAACAGGGTTGAACAGTACTTCAGCGAAGCTGGTCATTTCCATACGCATTGTTTCATAGTTAAACACTGACCCTACTGGGTTTTGCATCCAACCATTAGCAATCAGGATCCATAAAGCTGACATGTTAGAGCCGATAGCAACTAACCAAGTAACCGCTAAATGTTGACGCTTACTAAAGCGATCCCAACCGAAGAAGAACATACCCACTAAGGTAGATTCTAAGAAGAAAGCCATTAAGCCTTCAATCGCCAGTGGAGCACCAAAAATATCACCCACATAATGTGAGAAATACGCCCAGTTAGTACCGAACTGGAATTCCATTGCTAAACCGGTGGTAACACCTAAAGCAAAGTTAATTCCGAATAACTTACCCCAAAACTTAGTCATGTCTTTGTAGATTTGGTTATTAGTCATCACGTAAACGGATTCCATAATAGCCAAAATAAACGCTAGACCTAAGGTTAAAGGTACAAATATAAAGTGGTACATGGCTGTTAGCGCGAACTGTAACCGTGACAGTTCAACAACCTCTTCAATAATCATTGGCGACTCCTTACCCAGTACATCCAAATGTCATGTCGACTTCCTCAAAAACAAAAGTGTTATTGCAGGAAATAAATTTATTAATCTAAAGCAGCACCCAAAAAACAGGTTAATGAATTGTTACTTTAAGACTACCGTAACTCAATTTCGTTTTTAGTTTATTTCGCCTTAGCACCACAATAGTGAGACGTTTGTCACACCAAGATAGCAAAGGGTGACACAGCGCAAACAAACCAAGCCCACCAAAATCATAAAATCAGCAAAAACAGTTACTTATAAAAATAATTAATGGTGCACACCTCTATTTTATATCATCTAAATTTGATTCAAATCAATCAAACTTGCCACCCTTAATGGGTTTTCTGTGGGTTTTGGGCAATAGCGCAAACTACCAACTTTTATGTATTGACCAATACCCCAAATATTGCTAGGGATTTTTTTACATTTTTTTAAAATAGTGTTCCCTAATCCATGTTTTGCTAATGAATTTAACCTAAGTAACAAAATTAGATCAAAACAAAACCATGGGATACATATTTTAACCCTTACGGCTTCAATTTAAATAATTAAACAATTGAATACAAACAACAAATAAAAATAATAGTTCAAAAACAAAGCAGGCAACCACATCTCACTCATTAGTTTTGCTAATGCGTGAGATTAATTTAACTCGTTTGAGAAAAACATCGGCAGGCTTTAATATTCGCCCCGTGTTGAGAGAAGGTCGATTGGACTTGAACAGAATGGATTTCAAGTTACATCCCCAACTCTACTAATTTGAAATTATTACTGAGTGGAGATTTAAAAGATGACTAAATTATTTGATCGCGTAATCAACAGCTACAAACGTATCTTTGTTGAAATGCACAAATCGTACTAAACGCTATTATGTTGTTGCTAGCATCAATACCTACAATTTAGGTGAGTGTTAGCAGCAATAAAACTAAAGACGCATTAAGTATGCAATTGCTTGCTAAATCCGTTGGACGTTTACCCTTGATGTTTTGTTAGCGCAAAACAGCTCTTGCAACATAGAGCAATAATCGGCCCTTTAGGATTAATATTCTAAGGGGCTTTTTATTGTCTAATTTAAAGTTTGCTTATCATTGGCGCTTGCAACAGAGTAATCAATGCATAGCCATAAACTCTAAGTTAGTACACATAAGTTAGGACACATAAGTTAGGACACATAAGTTAGTACACATAAGTTAGGACACATAAGTTAGGACACTACTGCTTATATAATCATATAATAATCTATATATTGCCCATTAGTTGCCCCCGCCCAATACTCGTTGGCGATGAATCCTAAAGAGATGACATATGCATGAACAAAAGCTAAGCCTTGTTATTGAAAGCGGCCACCCTGCCTATGAATGGGCAAAAAAGCAGTCTGACGCCGTCGGCGCTTTTGGTCACATAGGTACTCATATTGATTGTTACGATTCAGAGCCATTAGAAGCACAGTATGAAGTCGATGTCGTTGTTATAAATTGTACTCACGAAATGCCGTCAGTGGATGATTTAGAGCCTTTAGCGTTAGCAGACAAAGCATTGGTACTTTTTACCGCAAACATTGAGCAAAATGGTTACGGCACGCCAAACTATGGCGTTATGAATACTGCGCTAACCAGTGATGCTATTGAGCAAATTCTACTTAACGCGCCCGCCTTTATCGTTATTGACAGCTACGGAATAGGATCCCATGGTGATGAACACATAGGTTTTGATAAAAGATGCGAGTCGAAAGGCTGTTTCGTGATTGAAAATGTGAACTTATCTGCAGCAGTAACACACTCAATGGTAAAACTTAAAATAGCCTTTGATAAGGACTCTAAATCGACAGGAAAAAGGTGCGATATTAGCGCAATTTGCCGCTAACTATTTATAGTTTAATAATGCTATCTAACTAATTGTCTCGAATTAATTTCACCTAACAAATCGCATCTAACTATATATCCCAAATTAATCCCACCTAATAAATTGCACCTAACTATTTGTCTCTAATTAATTCCACCTAACAGATTGCGCCTAACCTACTGTATTTAAATGTTTTTATTTAACATTCTGCATCTAACTATTTGTATTTAACTATTTGTATTTAACTATTTGTATTTAACTATTTGTATTTAACTATGGGATTAATAAAGATCTCCTGTTTAAGCCAGATGCGCCCTTTCTGAACCTCGAAACTCCTTTGGGATTAACTGGTTTTTCACTGTCCCCGCTAAAAAGTACCAGCAGCGGACTTTCTGTTTGCCGTTCTCAATAGCTTTATGTATTTCAAAACCCTTAAGTGGCCAAAGTGACTGTTTGTTACTGGCTTCACTTTGACGAAATAAATGATATGTTATAACATTGCCTTTTAATCCATCCTTGATAGGGCAAAGCACGTGAAAAAGCATTTTCTATATTCAATTATTGTCATTTCTAATGGTGCGTTAGCGCAAGATAGCAATAACCCAACCTCAGAAACTAATGATGATATTGAGCGCATTGAGGTAAATAGACTTTGGCAGCCTTACCGAGGCAACGTACCATTGATTGATACTCCCCAAGCAGTAGATAGAATTAATGCCGATACCATCAAAAACGAGGGCATTACTCGTTTCATGGACGCCTTGGACTTTTCGCCTAGTATCGTAAGGCAAAATAACTCTGGCGGTATGTTTGATAGCTTTGCTATTCGCGGTTTTTCGGGCGACGAAAATAACCCGACAGGTTACTTAGTAAATGGCTTTAACTCGCGAGGTTATAACGGCAACAGAAATACCGCCAATATTGAAACCATTGAAGTAATGAAAGGGCCAGGCTCAGCACTGTACGGACAAGGTGAACCGGGTGGCACGGTCAATATCATCACTAAAAAGCCGCAATTTGATGAACAAGGTTATATTCAGGGAACCTTAGGTAATTTCAATCAAAAACAAGTGGAATTTGATCACACCAAAGGCATTAGTGACGATGTTGCTTACCGCATCAATGGCTTTTACGAAGATTCAGATACCTTTCGTGACCATGTTGATATTGAAAGCTTGAATTTAAGCCCGTCACTTTTGTGGAATATCTCTGACGCCACCAGCTTAAGTTATGAAATGGAAATTCTACATCAAAGCAAGCCGTTAGATCGCGGTGTCTATGTATTAGATAATGATTTTGACGCTGTCGATACTGCCGCATTTTATGGTGATACCCGAGACGGAGCCCATAAAGTTGAAGCGCTAGGACACCAACTACTATTAAATCATCAGCTTAATAACTCGTGGCACTTATTAGCCGGTTTAGCTTATCGGGATTCATCCTTTAAAGGTCAATCTTCAGATGCTGAACTATCTGACGGCCGCCAGCTGATTTATAGCGACCCAAATACCTTATCAAGACAAAGAAGAGAGCGTGATTATCAGGCGCAAGACTTCTCGGCGCGTTTTGAAGTTAGCGGTGACGTAGAGCTTGGTGGAATGACCAATAATCTATTAATTGGGTTAGATTATTATAACTTCCAGCTAGATACTGATTATAGAGTGTGGCGAACCGCTTGGGGTTCAGGCGATGCGACATACTCAATCAACCCTAATAACCCTGATTACACTATGTATCAGCCTGAAACCACACCAACAACCTTAACCTTTGAAGAGCAAAAAGGCCTTGGTTTTTACGCCCAAGATTTAATTGAGTTGACTGATAAAGCCAAGCTGTTATTGGGCTTCAGAGTCGATAGCTTTAATCAGCACATTGTCAATAAACTGGATAATGAGTCTCAAGAGCAAGATCAAACTGAAGTATCTTCTCGTTTCGGTTTTGTCTATGAATTGGATGACAATATCAATATTTACACCAGCTACGCTGAAGGTTTCAGACCTAATCCTGGGCTTGATTCAGACAGAAATGCTTTTGACCCAGAACAAACTAAATCTTTCGAAGTCGGTCTTAAATGGCAAAATGTCGCTGACAGGTTCTCCGGTAGCCTTGCACTGTTTGATGCCAGCAAAACCAATATGTTAACAGCAGAGCCAGACACAGGGCTTTCTGCGACTTTAGGTGAGGTTGAAAGTCAGGGAGTTGAGTTTCAGCTGACCACCTTACTAACGGCTGATACCAGCATTGAGTTAGCCTACGCTTATACCGATGCAAGAACAGCAAACGATTTGATTGATAATGACTGGGGCGTGCCAATCCCTAAAGGTTCACGTTTAATCAACGTTGCAGAGCATGTCGGTCATGTGGCCCTAAGACATTATACTGACATTATGGGTAAAGAAGCTTATTTTGGCGCTACGGTCAATTACGTTGGCGACCGTCTAGGTGAAACCACATCACCTGATTATATTTTACCTGCATACACCTTAGTGAACCTATCCGCAGCGATAGAGTTAAGCAGCAAGTTTAGTGTAATGCTTGATGTGAATAACCTGTTTAATGAGCAATACTTTGAAAGCTCCTATCACAGGTTATGGACTATGCCGGGTGAGCCGATTAATTTCACCGCGAGTGTTAAGTATCAATTCTAATTTTCAGTATTAATTGCTGCTTGGGCTTGCTAATACGACTTCTGTTTAAGGTTTTCACTGCTCATTGACATCAGTCAACTCCGCGGTAAACCCCAAACTTCATTGTCTTAGCATCGCCACTAACGCTATTTGGATAGTTAAATTTGATAGTTAAATTTGATAGCGTTAAACCTTGTCACTAGTCCCGACTGACAAGGGGCAAGTCCGCGGTGTAAACTCAAACTGCATTGTTTTAGTACCACAATGACATTAAGCGACCTTAGGGTCGCTTTTTTGTTGAGGATATCAGAGGTGAATCTATCAGTTGGGCTGAGTGGCTCAAGTGTCAAATATAAAGAATGCGTTAATCATTGGGCTTTTCACTAGGGTTAGCACAGTCATTACACAAGCATTGTAATTCTATTTGAGAGTTGAGCAGTTGAAAGTCCGCTTGTTGAATGCTCTCTTTTAAAGCCTCGATCACGCTGGCTTGAATGCCCTTCTCGGCCACTTTGCCGCAACTTTTACAAATCAAAAACTGCGGTACTTGGTGCTTGTGAGCGCAAGTGATGTGTGAACAAGCAAGGTACTTATTTTCAGATGATAGCTTATGCACTAAAGGCAGTTCACTGAGTATATCCAGCATACGATAAACAGACATCGGTGCTAATGATTCTTGGTGTGTCGCACGGTAAATATCAACGATTTCATAGGCTGATAAGGGTTTGCTAGAGTTAAGTAATACACCTAAAACATTCTTTCTTTTTGCCGTTAGCTTTACACCATTGTCGTGACATAGTTGTTCTGCTTTAGCAAAAATTTCAGTGTTATTAGAAGTAGGCATAGATAAGCTCAAGAGAAATCGTTATTGTTGTTATTATTTCTTGTCGGACTGACATTGTAAATGATAAAAAATAGAACATCTTAACAGCATTAAATAATTGCTATTTTTTGTGATTTTAAACCGTTTTTCGGCGCTTAGCTAATTTAGACCATTGGTTTCCTTTTTGTATTTCCAAACTTCGTTTGGATTAGCGTCATGGTTTTCCACCCACAGCTGATTTTGACCTGTGGATTTTATTCTGCATTTCCAAACTTCGTTTGGATTAATATCGTGGGTTTTCTGCCCACTGCTGATTTTGATATCTGGGTTTCAGCCTGTAATTCCAAACTCCGTTTGGATTAACGTCGTGGCGCTTCGCCCCTTCTTTTGCAAAGAGCAGAGTCAAGGGGGAAAGCGCACACATTTTACAAAAGAAGCCCTTAACAAACCCTCAGCGCCCTAACGAAAAATGCTGAAAAGCGCATGATTTTCGATGGGGATTGATCCAGCTTTTAACTTCGTTTGTTGATAACTTCGGTCCCTGTTTATTATAAAGAGTGAAAATGCTAACGCTTCCGATGGTGCATCCCTGCACCGCGAAAGCTAGCCTGACGTCCTGTCAAGCTCACGCTATTTTCTCTGCGTCCTCAATTCAAAGGGAGTCCTTTAGCTGATTAGATTCTTGGTTTTTTTAGCTTTTTTAATTGCCACGAATACAGTCAAATCGAAGAGATAATAATCCCGGTGTAGATGCAGCAGCGAGCTTCTGACTGCCAAGGATGGCAAGAATTTCATTATTTTTCTGGAACAAATTTGACCAAAACATGGCGAAGTTTCACAGCGTGAAACGCTCTGAGCGAGAGGCAGAGATGCCGAACTGGCCGTTTAACATGGATGTTATTTGTTTTGGCAGAGCTTACATGGACCTTTTGATTTATATAAAGAATGCAGCGTCTCGCAGTTGTATCTGCACATAAGGTCGCTTTTTCACATCTGACCCATAGGGATTTGGGAAATGTCATGATGATGTCGGGAACATCATTGACCATGTGATCGCGACAT
>NZ_JAUORC010000034.1:0-51653 GCF_030547465.1 Shewanella sp. 5_MG-2023 | reverse complement strand
TTTCCACTTGATAGATATCAAGCTTTTTTGCTGTGTTGAATTTAGTTTATGAGTTATTTTTGGTGATTAATGATGAAATATTCAGTCCTTTGGCCATCAGTAAATGAATTTTGGTGTTGGCAACTCACGAAGGCGTTATGTTATAAATTTAGAGTAATGGGTGGCTTTATATTTTTAGCAACCAAATTCGATAAGAATTGGTTGGTGGGATTAGCTTGTTTTTGTGCTGTTGAGGGGTACTTAATGGAGAATGTTGGAGACACAAAATTTAGAGAATGGCTAGTTGATAAAAGGTCAGAATAATGTTTATTCTGACCTTTTATCTGTTCAAATTAAATAGCTTTATATGTGTCTTGTTGATGAAAGAATTTAGTAAGCACCAAGGATTGAAATAAACTCGTCACGCTAGATGTAGCCCAATATAAACCGATAGCGGATGGAAAGCTTATTAAGGTAACAACACAAATAATAGCGGGGATTATAAGCAACAAAGTACTGGTCTGCTCCGCGCTACCTGGCATCATAGTCATAGAAAAGTATGTAATAACGCCAACAAGCAATGCCAGTGCAACATCAGGTTTTGCAATGTTAGCAATCCAAGCAAATTTACTATTAAACACTATCTGTTGAAGGGCTTGGAACATGCATAACCCAAAAGCACCCTGACTGACAATATTAACTGCACTGCTTTTATCCAGAATTTTAATATTGTGTTTTTTATATAGTGCCATTGTACATTTAGCTATTTCATTTGGTTTGTCTTTATATATTGTTTTTATTTCTTCTAACTCTGGTTTTATTGCAGATATCGCTTTTTTATTTCTATACATATTCGCCATAGCTAAAACGTTAATAGGCATTAAAGCTAAGCGGCCAATTAGAGTAAACAATATTATTGCTACGGCCTCAGTCACACCAACTTCGTTAGTAAAAAAACCAATAGTTTGTACAATAAAACTGGTGAAAAAATTCCAAATATCCATTTACACTTCCTTGTTTGACATATTATGTCTAAGTTAGCTTTTGAGACATATTATGTCAATTGTTTTTTATTTGACCATTTAGTGAATGAAATATGCAGGAACTAAGAAAGCCTTCAATTTTTACTGAGATGACTTAACAACTTATTGGGCTGGATTTAGACTAAGAAAAAGGTAAAAGGCTCTGATCTCGACGTGATTTACGTTAAGCGCATTGGTTAAGTTATGGGAAACACATAGCTTCAATTTAACTTATTGCCTGCCGCAGGCCTATGTGCATATACAACTGCGAGACGCTGCAAGTACATCCTTGTAAGCTCTGCCAAAACGTCCCTGTTTTGGAAGCTCGCTGCTGCATCTACACCGGAATTTTCATATCTTCGATTTAACTTTATATATTGCGTTTAGTAACAGCGAAAAAAGTTGAATATCTATTTGTCTCTGGCTCAACTTTAATTGAGGCATCGAGAAAAGGCCGTGAGCTTGGCATGGATGCCAAGCTAGCTTTCGTTGGGCCAGGGAAGGCCCATCGGAAGCGTTAGGTTTTTTCGACAATGACCGAAGCCATCTACAAACGAAGTCAAAAGCTGGATTAATCCCCATCGAAAATCATGCGTTTTTCAGCATTTTTCGTCTGGGGCGCTGAGGGATTGTTAAGGGGGACAAGCGCTTTTTCCCTTGGCTCTGGTGTGGGCGAAGCACCACGACTTTGATCTAATCATTAATCTAAACGAAGTTTAGAAATAAACAGACCCATCTTAACCTTCCTAAATTAGCGCTTAAGCAACCGTTGATGAAACACCATTTGTGTCACCGATAAATGTTGGTATAACAGCGTAATAAAATGCTCTCTAAATGCCTGAAAGTTATCAGCCAATCCCCAGTAGATTTACTTCTTTATTTAATAAGCGTTAGTCCACATTCTGGCATTAATGTCAAAATGCTACCGTTGTCACTTTAAATACAATTATGGAACCGAGATTTAACTTATTGGTTACAGCTTGGTTGTTTTTTCCAAACCCTATTGCAACCCTCGTTTTGGAATTCATTCCAGTTCTATGATCACATCATTGATTACACATAGTTTCTCTGTGAGGCACCTTCTTTAAAGCTTAATTATTAGAGAAGGTTTTTTTAACAATAAAAATAATGGTGATGTGATGAAAAAACGTTTATTTCGAAACAATAAAAACTCGGCAAATAGTCAATTTAATTATACCAAAATAGGATTGAATTTAATTGGCGTATTGATTGGGAGTGCGCTTTCTGTGACTGGTGCAAACGCGGCAGTTATTGAAAATACCGATGTACAATTTGGTGGTTATATTAAAGTCGACAGCATGTTCAGTGATTATAGCCATGGTGCACCAGATTCAGGGTCTATTTCTAGGCAGTTTTATGTACCTGGGACAATATATGGCGTAGAGGGTAACGGAAATCAGGTGGTCGATTTTCAGGCGAGAGAAACACGATTTAACTTTAAAACGATTACAGATATTGATGACCATAAGTTAACCGGCTTTATCGAACTGGATTTTATGACTCATGCTGACGGTAACGAACGAGTGTCCAACAGTTATTCGCCACGTATTCGTCATGCATTTGTGAGTTTTGATAATTGGACTGTTGGTCAATCATGGACCACTTTTCAAAATCCAGCCGCTTTACCTGAGAACCTCGATTTTGTTGGCGCTGCAGAAGGCACCCCATTTGTACGCCAAACTCAAATACGCTATACCAATGGCGGCTTTCAATTATCTGTAGAAAACCCTGAAACCACCTTAAATGGTTACCAAAGCCCTAGCCGAATTCTGAGCGGTAGTGGCATGGTACCTGATGTTGTTGCACGCTATAACTTCAAAACAGAGGCTGGTGCTAAATTGTCTGTTGCTGGTATTGCAAGGCAACTCAATATTGAAACTCGCATTAGCGATACTCAATTTGATGCAACGGCTTTGGGTTACGGCGTTAGTTTTAGCGGTATTTTACCCGTAGGTGCAGATGATATTAAATTTACTGCGACTTATGGTGAAGGTCTTGGCCGATATATGGCGCTCAATTATGTCAATGCGGGAGTTATCGATGCCGATGGCGATATTGAGGCGATTACCTCTTATGGTGGTTTTATTGCTTATCGCCATTGGTGGAATGACCAATGGCGTACCAGTGTGACAGCGTCAGCGTTTAGCGCGGATAATGATGTCAGCTTGATGGGCGAAAATGTTAATAAAGACTCATATTCTGGTTATGTGAATTTACTTTATTCACCAGTGAAACCATTAACTGTGGGTGTTGAATATATGTACGCCAAAAACAGTAAAGAAAACGGTATTGAAGGCGAACTTAATCGGGTGATGTTTTCTGCTAAATACGTGCTTTAGTTTACTTATAATTAGTGAGAATAGAGATATAGCGATAATAGAGACATAACATGAGCCTGACAGCAGTCAGGCTCGATTTTAAGTACGTTTACAGGCCGATAGTAAGCTAGCCTTGTTATATACTATGTTAAAAATAATCAAATGGCCTTTGATTACCACATTAATTCATTAAATTCCTTTTCAGCTTACTAAAGTAGCGCTTAAACCATCTTTGGTGCAAAACAACTTGTTTCGCCGTCAATGGTTGATATTGCAGCGCAATAAAGTGTTCAGTCATTTTTTCAAAATTAGCCACCAGTTGTGGTTGCTGCTCACTAAATGCTTGATGAATAAACTGGGCATACGCTTGTGGTGGCATCGCATCACGTTGAAAGCCTTTGTGAGCCAGCTTTGCGCAAATAAGGTTATAGCGTTTGATGCAAGGATCTTGTTTGGGCTGCAGTTTAAACACGCCAGCAAAATAGGCAATAATAAGGGCAATGATGATAAAGCAGATGATCATCATAATAGCCACTTTACTGCTGCTGACATTGCCAAGGAGTTTGGCTAATACTTGTTGCTGGCGTTGCTCATCAAAACCCAGTACCCACACACTCCAGTAAAAATCGATGCTCGCCAGTTGCAGGCGAATATTGTTTAACCACGGAATATTTTTGACCTGTAAACTGGTAAATAGGCTGTCTTGTAAGTAACTGTCTTGGCCTGTAAACGTGGCATCAAAGCCGTCTAATACTCGCTCTGGGGCAATCATGGCGGTGGGGTCAAACCTTACCCAGCCTTGGCCTTCAAGCCAAACTTCAGTCCATGCATGGGCCATGTATTGATAGATGCTGTAATAACCGGCTTTGGGGTTATATTCGCCGCCTTGGTAACCGGTGACCATTCTGGCAGGTATGCCACTTGAACGGGCGAGAAATACTAGCGCTGAAGCGTAGTGGGAGCAAAAGCCTGCTTGGTTAGTAAATAAAAAGTCATCTACTTGCTGTTGGCCAAGCTTTGGCGGGCTTAAGGTGTAGTAAAAAGCCTGCTCAGCAAAGTAACCCATCATGGCATTGATGCGGGCTGCTGGCTGTGGGTAATCCTTAGCAAATTGGGCTGCCAACTGGCGAGTTTGTGGATTGCTATTATTAGGAATGGCCAAATTTATCTTGCTGATGTCTGGCGCGAGTTTGGCATCAAGAGCGCTACTTGGATAAGAGCTCACTTGGTAACTTAAGCGTTGATCAATGTTTCGCAGTGAGAATAGCCTAAAGTCGGATAACTCGACAATGTGCTCAGATTGACTAAAAGCCTGATCTAAACCAAACAACCATTTTTGATAGGTCGGCTCGGTGATCACTTGATAAATTAATGGCGCAGTAAGACCTGCTGAATTGGGCTTAGCGCGCTTAGGTTTATTGCCATAGGCGCTACGTTGTTCATTTTTACGATAAGGCGACTGACTCCAGCGTTGACCATCGTAGTTTTCCATGACCAGTGTGCGCCAGTACAGTTGCTCATTGCTAATGAGTTGCTGCTTATCGGTGTTATTGAGTTCATTTTCAAAACCGACTCTAAATGCCAAATTCGGCGAGCGGGTTAACTTACTAATATCCCCTAATGCAATTTCATCTGACAGGCCGGTAGTAGCATTTTTCATGCTGGGGGCTAACCACAATGGTGGCAGCCTTGGAAACACCACAAAAAGCAGTATGGCTAAGGGTAGGCTTTGGGCAAATAATTTCACCCCGAAGCGAAAGTTTACCTTGCGACTTGAATGCTGATAAATGCTGATCAGCACACAGGTATTAATGATGGCGACAAAGCTCAGTTGTAGAGTGTCGAGTATGGATTGGCGATCTAATAACGCAAAGCCTATTAAGAAAAAGCCCACCAAGACCACGACTTTAACATCGCGCACTTGGCGCATTTCGATGTATTTAAGGGCGTAGCCTAGCAGGAGCAAATTGACTAATGCGTTAAGTAAACCAATTTCCTGTGACACTAAAGCCAAGGTGACAGCGGCGCCAATGGCTAGCCCTGTGACTAATACTTTAGGCGGCGCCGCTACCTTGCCAAGGTAAATTCCCACACGCCACACAAAGCAAATGGCGCAAATGCCGATGCTCCATAAGGTGGCATGCTGGTATAACGGTGATAGCACCAATACATTGGTAATTAATAACCAAAAGAGGGTATTACGACCAATGTTCTCATTAAATGGATCATTTAACTGATGTTTTAACGCCTCTGAGCCTTGGGTCATTTTCTGTTCCCCACTGGGTGTTTATCAGTAAATGCTGACGTTGACTCAGGTGTAACTCTTGGTTCTGTTGTAATTGCTGGCTTAGCTACTGAACCATAAAGCGCAATCATTTGCTGACATTGTTTTCTGTGTGACTCGCCACTGTCTTGTTCGATAATTTGTTGGTTTAATGCCAAGCCAAAAACTTGCTGCGATTGAGATAAGGCGTTGACTTGCCACGCCAGCTTACTGAGTTTTTGTTCAAGACTATCACCGAGGGTGTCGTCTAAACTTAGCCACACCGGTTTGCCTTCAGGTTGGGCAAATTCTTTTGTTAGCATTCCGCGCCCTTGTGCCCATTGCTTCCACGCCACTTGTTTAAGTGACTCACCTTCAACGAAGGTTTTAAGGCCTTTATAGTCATCAACCCCTGGTTGTAATTTACCGTGTTCAAATTCGGTTTGATTGTCATTATCTAAACTGGTTAACGATACATGGGTGGCCAGCGGCGCGGCATAAATAATATGCTGGATATTTAAATCCACATAGGACCAAGTGTTAAATAACCCCAGTGGGAAACTGGATGAGACGCGAATTCTACCGGGGTTAGCTAGGCCTCTGGATTGCGCGGTACAGCTGACGCTGGTATCGACGCCTTCAGCGACATCGGTAATGCGGCTATGGCGCTCATTAGGTAGATTCAAGCAAATTTGCTGGTGGCTGGTTTGGCTGTTGTCTTTGTTGATTTTACTGGATAATACAATCGGAAAGGCCAAGTTTTGGTTGGCATAAGTCTCAGGCGGGGTTAATGCTGTTAAGGTTAAACCTGCAAGATTTTTATAGCTGTAAATAATGCAACTATGGAACACACTGGCCAGCAATAAACTTAAGCCGATCACCAAATTGTTTTGATAGTTGGTGCCAAATAAATACAGCACCACTATCAGCACAAACCAAGCGACGCCAAAGCCACTGGGTAAAATAAAAATACTTTTATGGCTTAAGGTAATTTGTTTGTTCGCCGGTATTCGCTTATCTAGCCACTTTGACCAGCGCTGCTTAATCGCGGCGGGGATCAAGCGTGAATACCATTTTTTTGCTGCCTTGGAATTATTCATCTGCAATTAATTTCTGCTTAGCTTATTGGGTTAACGCGTGCGAGAATTTGATCTGACAGCGCTTGCCCCTGCAGTTGGCTATTGGTTCTTATGCGGTGCTCTGCTACGCAATGAAATACGGCCTGAATATCTTCTGGTACCACATAATTACGATGATTTAATAGCGCCCAGGCTTTAGCTGCGTCTAGCAGTGCAATACTGGCCCGAGGCGATAGCCCATTGCCATCGATTTGCTGACGAGAGTATTGGGCAAGATTGATCAAATACTTAAGCACAGCATCAGAGGCACTGACTTTTTGTACTTGTTGTTGCAAGCTCATTAGCTCGGTTGGGCTTAAGCATTGTGTGAGCGGCGGGGCATCGCTGCGCTGATGTAGTCCTTTTAGCATGGCTAACTCAGCATGTTCATCTGGGTAGCCAATAGAAATGCGCATCATAAAGCGGTCAAGTTGCGATTCAGGCAGCGGGAACGTCCCTGATTGCTCAATGGGGTTTTGGGTAGCGATAACAAAAAAAGGCTGTGGCAATGTGTGTGTTTCACCATCAATGGTGATTTGTCTTTCTGCCATGGCTTCAAGTAAGGCACTTTGGGTTTTAGGGCTGGCGCGGTTGATTTCATCGGCTAATAACATTTGATTAAAAATCGGCCCTGGGTGAAATTCAAACACTTGATTTTGTTGCTGGTAAATGGATACCCCTAGAATATCAGCGGGTAACATGTCACTGGTAAATTGAATACGTTGATAGCTCATGCCCAGTGAGGTGGCTAAGGCCTGAGAAAGACTGGTTTTACCCATGCCAGGTAAATCTTCAATCAGTAAATGACCTTTAGCGAGAATGCAGGCTAGCGCCAGTTTGATTTGCTCAGGCTTACCTAATAATACCGTTTCTAATTGGCTTAACAGCGATTGTAGTTTTGTTGCTGACACTAAACACTCCGTTAGTTAACAAAAAGGGCCTAATTAAGCTATTTTGCTAACAAGTACATCGAATGGCTTACGTTAACCTGCCAAAGATAATAAAGGAAGATATTCAGTGATAAAAAATGATAGCTAAACTCTGTGATGAGTTTAACTATCGTGGCAGTGAGTTATCGGTTTCGAACACTACTCACGACAGCCTTAGTAAGTCTTAAGCGGCGTTAAAGTGGCTAAGCTATTTAGCTAAGGCTAATGGCTATTGGTTAATGACAAAGTGACCAATAAACACATTGCCGTCGTCAAATCTATCAGTAAGCAAACTTGCGTTCGGCTTCGCTGAACATAGGGGCATCGCGACCCTCTTGTTGCTGATAGATCATTCTATAGCTCAGTACGGCTTGCACATATTCCCGGGTTTCCTTAAAGGGAATGGTTTCGATAAAGCTCATGACATCCAGTTTTCCGCCAGACTCTTTTAACCAACGGGTGACCCTGTGGGGGCCGGCATTATAGGCTGCTGTGGCGAGCACGCGATTTTGATCAAACTGTTTGAGCAATTGGCCGTAATAAGCGCTACCAAGTTGAACATTATAATTTACCTTATATAGGTCATTTTTATTGTTAAATTTGAGCTTATTTTTTCGGGCGGTTTCTTTTGCTGTTGCGGGCATGAGTTGCATTAATCCGCGCGCACCCACACCCGAGGTGGCATAAGGGTAAAACGCACTTTCGCGGCGGGCGATTGCGCGTATTTCATCTATCTCAACCTGATATTTTTTACTGGCTTGTTCAAATTCGTTTTGGGCGGCGTTAGGAAAGCGCAATTGCAAACTATTCCATTGTCTGGCTTGTATGCTGGCTTCGACGCTATAATCAAACCAGCCATTTTTAAGGGCGAGTAGGCCATATTCAGCCTTCATCGCGGTATCATGGCGGCGCAGCAAATGAACCCATTCACTGCGAGCATCGCGGGTTTTATCGATGGCAATCAATTCGATAATTCTGGCAAGCCCTGGGTCATCATGAAGTTTTTTGGCAAGCAGTGGCGATGACTGTAACTTGTCATTATTTAACGCCAGCGGGGCCTTTATGGATTGGGCGGCGTAAAAACCATAAAAATTACGTGCTTGGCTAAGTTGCTTCGTTATCTTGTCTGCTTGGGTTTTATCTGTGGTTTTATTTATGCGTGCGCTCCAATACTGCCAGCGAGAGTCATCAATGACATCATCACTGAGTAAGGTTAGATAGTGTTTGATTGCTTTTGTATCTTGCGCTGCGATTGCCCAGCGCAAACGAATTTGAAATAAGTCATCAGAGTCTAAAATCGGTAAGCTTGCATCAATGTGTTCCAGTAAATCAGCTTCTTTTCTGATTAATGCTCGGCGGACAATATAACGATTAAGTTGTTGGCCTTTGATGGCATTAAAACGGTTAGCTTTATCATATTTCTTATATAATTTTACCGCTTGTTTTAAGTCTTTTCTGGCAAGTTTTCTGAGCCCAACATTAACAATATCCGCCACAATGGGCGTTTTAGAAGAAAACTTTTTGGTATTACGTAGGCTGTTGGGATCGCGATAAACTGAAATTAGTAAATCGGCCTCAGCTTTATTTTTGGTGATTTTTCTGGATAGGTATTGGGTTAAGCCATATTGGTTTTCATTAAAACTAAGTAACATTCTTGACCAAATTAATGCTTGGGTTCTTTTACCGGCCTTGGTCCATTGACTAAATAACACATCACAAGCCTTGGGGCGTGAGCGACCATAAAGCCACAGTTTTTCAGCGCCGTCATAAGCGATGTTGTTATTGCCTTGAGATAATTGAGCGCGGTAATAGTAACACTGCAAGGTGACATCATTAGGGGCGTTAGGTGAGATGGCTAAAAAGTTTTGCCACTGCTTTTTTTCGCCAGCATTTTTCAAATAGCGATAACGTAAGCCGTTATAAAGCGGAGTGGTATTAAACTGCTCGATGGCTTTATGGGCCTGAGTTCCACTCATTTTTATAATGTCGGCTACTTGCTCATGGTAATCAAGGTAGACAGTTAATGGGTAATCACCCAACTGCTTACGTAGCTTTTGGTATTGGTTGAGCTGTTGTTTATCTAGCGCTTTGCGGGCATCAAGATACAATTGTTGCTGGGGGCTTAAACTTGATTCTTCAGCATGGGCGAGATTAACGCTAGCTGACAGCCACAATAACCCTTGAAAAAATACAAAACTAACCAATATGTTGCGCATAATAATGAGAATCTCCGCCTCAGTACGACATCTTTTGCGAACCAAACTGTTTGAATCTAATTAATAAATAGTATCTATTAAGCTGCATTATCAATATTAGCCAAGTGTCTATTTTTGCTTAAGGTGTTGCCACCTCAAGCCAAAGAATAGTGCAATTAGCTATAATTGCTCATAAAAATTGCTCATAAAAACTGAATTAAAACCGCTTATGACTCTTTAGAGTCATCTAAGGCTTTATTTATTAATTGAGGATCAAGGTTTTTACTGGTTTCAACGCCCAACTTTTGCATAACATGGGCTTGCCTTATTAAATTACCTTTACCTTGGGACAGTTTATTCATTGCTTGCTGGTAGGCTTTATCGGCAGTGTCTAAAGCGCGGCCAAGTTTATCCATGTCGTCAACATAGCTGCATAATTTATCGTAAATTTTACCTGCTTGGGCTGCGATACTTTGGGCATTTTGGTTTTGGTACTCATAGCGCCAAATATTGTTAATGGTGCGCAGTGCTACTAATAAGTTGGTTGGACTGACTAACATAATATTATGATCGAGGGCGAAGTTCACTAAGCTAGGATCTGACTCCAGAGCCAGTAAAAATGCAGGTTCTATTGGAATAAACATTAATACATAGTCGAGACTTTTTAGGCCGTGTAGCTTGTGATAGTCCTTATGGCTTAGGCCTTTAATGTGTTGACGAATAGATAAAGCCAGCTCTTTTATCGCTTGTTGCTGTACTAGCTCGTCTTCACTATTAAAGAAGCGCTCGTAGGCAATTAATGACATTTTGGCATCAATCACCACATCTTTTTGTTCAGGAAGGTGAACGATGACATCAGGTTTAAAGCGCTTACCTTGATCGTCTTTTAAATCTTGCTGAGTATGGTATTCATGGCCTTCACGTAGACCACTTTCTTGTAGGACCCGCTCAAGGATGACTTCACCCCAATTACCTTGCTGCTTGTTATCGCCTTTGAGCGCCTTAGTAAGATTGACTGCATCTTGACTCATTCGCAAATTAAGTTCTTTGAGTGCATCAAGTTGATGTTTAAGGGCGCTGCGTTCAGTTTGCTCCTGGCTATAGGATTCTCTAACTTGTTGTCTAAAGCCTTCTAGCTGCTGTTTTAATGGCCCAAGCACACCATCCATTTGGCTGACATTTTGCTTTTTAAAGTTTTCTGACTTCTCCTCGAAAATACGATTCGCCAGATTTTCAAATTGCAGTTTTAGTCTTTCTTCGGCTGATTCTAGTAAGGCGATTTTGTCATTTAAAGCGGTTTTTTCGATATTAGCCTGCGCTTGAATGCTTTGTTGAATCGCATTAGATTTAGACAGTGCTAGCTGGGTTTCCATGAATTTACGCTGGCCATCGTTTAACTGTTGTTCTAGTAATGGCACTCTTTCGGCAAAGGCTTCCATTTTAGCTAATTGACCAATCAATGACTCGAGCTTATTTTGAGTGAGCATTAGCGCATCTTGTTTGTCATCAATTTGCTCTGTAAGTGATTGCTGTTTAATTTCAAATTCAGCAGTTAATTGGCTCATTTCTTCAGCAATGCGTTGTCTGTGTTGCTCCCAGCGCTGACGGGTTAATCGCTGATTAAGTAGTGCGCCAATTAGAAGAGATAAAAAAGCGACGGCGGCTAAAACGATAATTTCGGGGATAGTTAAACTTGTAGGAAATGTCATGCAAAAAACCTGCAAAAAATGATGCTTAAGATTCTCATGCAGGGCAGTACACTGCAAGGCTCAAAAGGACTAATTAATACTTAAGCGCTTAATTATTAAACTCAAAACATCAAAATAGTAAACTTTTTGAAATTTTAACGCGTATTAGACTGTCTACTATTTATATCAAATGATAATAATTGAATGAGGTGACCTATGGTGTCAAAGAAAGGTTTTTTCAAAGGCATTGCCAACCCACCATCATGGGCATTAAAAGAAAATCAAGTCACTCCAGAAACGGTGTTTCGGGATCGACGCAATATCGTTAAAGCCTTGGGGCTAGGCTCGCTCGGGGCTAGCTTGCCGGGGCAAGTGCAGGCGGGTTTGTTCGATTTATTTGGCAGCGACGATAAACCTGCGTTTGCGGTGCAAGGTATTGATTATACAAAGCCTAGCCGCTTTCAAATCAATGATAAATTAACCCCAGAAGATAAAATTACCCGTCACAATAATTTCTATGAATTTGGCACTAATAAACAAGACCCGTTTGAAAATGCGCAATCATTTCAAGTTAATCCCTGGGAGCTTAAAATTGAAGGCTTAGTGGATAAACCGTTAACCTTAGATTTGAACGACTTAACCAGTAAATTCGCCCTTGAAGAACGTATTTACCGCTTAAGATGTGTAGAGGCGTGGTCAATGGTGGTGCCTTGGGTAGGGTTTTCACTGGCTGAGTTATTGAAAATGGCAGGGGTATCTAATAAGGCAACTCATGTGGCCTTTGAGACCTTGTTTGACCCTGACCAAATGCCAGGGCAGCGAAATCGTTTAATGGGCGGCGGGATACATTACCCTTATGTAGAAGGGGTAACCATTGCTGAAGCCATGAATGAATTGCCATTTCTTGCCGTAGGCTTATATGGTAAAACCTTGCCGCCGCAAAATGGTGCGCCAGTGAGGTTAGTTTTACCTTGGAAGTATGGCTTTAAGAGTATTAAGTCCATCGTTAAAATTCGCGTTACCGATAAACAGCCACCTACCAGTTGGAATCAATTAGCGCCAAGCGAATATGGTTTTTATGCCAATGTGAATCCGCAGGTTGATCATCCTCGTTGGTCGCAGGCCTCTGAGCGCAGTATTGGTGAAGGCGGTTTGTTTTCAGCCAAACGAATTCCAACACAAATGTTTAATGGTTATGGTGAGTCTGTGGCTGGTTTATATAACAATCTTGATTTGAGGAAGTATTATTAATGCGCTTAACCCCGGGTGGTTTATTGTGGTTAAAAGGGCTTTTACACCTTAGTTTTATCTTACCGGTTGTTTATTTAATTATGCTGGTATTAACCGATAATGCTGGTGGCGATCCGGTGCAATATATTATTCATTTTACCGGTATGGGCGCGATAAATGCTTTGGTGGTGACTTTAATGATCTCACCACTGGCTAAGCTGACTAAACAAGGCTTGTTATTGCAAACAAGGCGGCTGGTTGGCTTATATGTATTTGCCTATGCTTGTCTACATATTAGCGCCTTTATCAGTTTAGATTTGCTGTTTGCGTGGGGATTTTTAGTTGAAGAAGTCATTAAACGGCCTTACATTTTAGTCGGATTTAGCGGTTTTATTATTGCACTATTGCTAGCGGTGACCTCTTTTAAAGCATTAAGGCGCAATATGGGCAGGCGCTGGCAATCATTACATAATTGGATTTATGTGTTAGCGATATTGGCACCCATTCATTTTTACTGGTCGGTCAAATCTGAGATTATTGAACCGAGTATTTATATTGCTGTGATAGCGTGCTTGTTATGGCTAAGAAGACGCCAAATTAGTCACTGGTTAATGCCGAAATCAAAATTGAAACCGAAAATTAATACGAATGCTAAAAGCCAAACCTGAATATTTAAGGTTTTTGAGTAGTTGAATTTTGAACGCTTAAGCTTAAAGGCTATAAGCTTGAAGATTTAGCTGATGACATAAAAATACCGGCAAAGTGTCGGTATTTTTATGGCTAGCATTTATTGAAAATCATTTATCTAAATAAGCTTTGTTTGCTTCTAGCTTGTTTTACTAAGCCATTGACCGAGTAACTGGCAAATAGACTAAATAACATTACCCCAGTCATAATCGCAGCAAGGCGCAGCCAAGGTTGCTCCATGTCTATTCGTAGATCAATATATTGAACAGTGCTTACGCCCCATACCGCGATGGTACCTAATACCAGGCCGATTTGGATTACTCGGTTTAAAAAGTTGCTTTTAAAAGCGAGTAGTAAAGGCATAACCGCACAAGTGATTGCTAATGGCATTTGAGCGTAACGCAAAAAGTGTGCGCCAAGTAACATGTACGCTAAGGTGATTAATAGTACGCGCCACCACATAGGGATTCTCCGAAAAGCTGACAATTGCTTAATGAACTTCTTAAGCAAGGGTGTTGAAAGATGACGCAATATAACCGATTTGCTAATGCTAATTTCTAATCTCTATCACATATTCAATAGAGAATAGTTCTTTAGGTGACAAAGCTTGCTGAAAGCGCTGAAAGTGAGATTTAAGGATTAAATCTAGGCTTGGGATTATGTGTTGATATTGTCATTGTATGGCAAGCACAGATGAAGTTATTAAGGTAATTTAAGTCTCTGAGCTTAATAATGAGTATTGATTTTATGTGTTATTTAGGCAAACGAGAAACTTAAAGAAGGGGTAACGCTAAAGCAGAAGAATTGGTCGGGATAACAGGATTTGAACCTGTGATCTCTTGTCCCCCAGACAAGCGCCTTACCGGACTAGGCCATATCCCGAACGTCATTCTTTAGCTAGATTACCTAGAAGGTATTTGCGCCGCAACAATAAAATGCAAAATTGAATTTAAATGATTAATAAACAGGCATTTGCTTTGTGGCTTTTACATCTTTAGTTATCTTTTGCTTGGAAAACAGGCAATATTTTCTGACGACTAAACCGAGATTGAGTTAAATAGCATCAACCACGGTTCAATGGTTATTTATTGTAAAGCCTTCGACCTTCGCGCATGACCTGAATTAGCTCAGGAGCACTGAGTTTTCGCTTAAGACGTTTTTTGTAGTCGATATCATAAATTCGATATTTTCCGTGTCTGCCTAGAACCGTAATCTCATCTTGTTGGTATATTGCAAAGGTACTGCTATCACCGATATAGACCCAGCTCTTCTCACTGGGTTGTAATAGGTTGTATCCAGAGCTGTAATCGGTGATCGGGTTATTACAATGCAGTGCTTGCCCCATGATTGTCGGTACTACGCCATAGTGGCTAGTACGATAATTTACGGTATCAGAGGTTGTTTTAGGCCAATGCATGACAAAGGGCACTTTGACATTAGCAGGTGAAAGATCCTGATTAACTTCACGAGGATTACTACTGAAAATTTGCCCATGGGTACCGGTGACAATGACTAAGGTTTGATCATCAAGGTTAGTAAGCAGTTGTTGTATTTGCTGATCGATAAAGAATAGCGACTGCCTGTATTGGTTATATAGCACTTTTTCAGCAGGTTTTAAGCTTAGATGGGGCTTAACAGTTTCAATGCCTAAAAAGCCAATTGGGGTGTCATAGTGCTTAGTGGCAGATAAGTTTACCAATGAAAACCACGGTGAGGCTTGCTGAGCTTGCCATTGAATAAATAGCTCAGTATTTTTGATGTCGGTTTGCGCGCTGCCAATATCGCTATGGCTTAGGTGCATATCCATACCGTCAAAAATGGCATGGTTGGCTAATTCGTCGGCATTGTCTTGGGGCATAAATACCGCTTGATGATAGCCTTGTTCTGACAATACTTGGGTTAATACTGGCGCAGTATGCTCGAACGCTTTTTTATCACTATAGCTCCCTTGTAAGCCATAAAGTAAGGCAAACATACCGGTATTAAATTGGTTGCCACCACTAAAGTGTTCAGTGAATTGCTTATTTTGCAGCTGATACTGGCTGAAAAACGGCATTGTTGCCGAGTTCACCATATCAGCTCTTAAACCGTCAACCGAGACGATTAGGATATTTTGTTGTTTTTGCGCTTTGCATTGCAGCGCAGCTATTGGGTAATTCAGTAGTTTTGATTTTGTTTGATAGGTCTTATCTGGCGCAGTGGTGCCTTCAATACCATGACTTTCCATAAATGAACGTGCCGTTGCCGGATAAGACAATGGCATGGTGTCATCAAAACGGGTAATTTGAATGACATCATTAGCATCTGCCCAAATATGGATAACATGACTACTGACAAAACAAATACCGATAAAGGCTATGACTTTATTACCTAACTGCTTTTTCTCTATTTTTTCAATTCGTTTCCACAGAAAATTCGCGGCTGTGAGCTCAATTAAAATAATGCCGATAGGAGTAGCAATATAAGAGGTGTTACCTAATAGGGCATTGAGATCTGACCAGGCTAAGTCAAAAGCGAATGGACTTAAGTGAATACCATAATCATCAAATATTACGGTGTCATAAAGTAAAATACATAAGCCGAGGGTTGCGATTAAGGCAGCATAACCCCGTAGGATTTTTGAATAAGGTAGTAATAATGTGGCAGGAAAAAGAAAAACGACGTAAACAATAAAAGCCAAAAAGCTAAAATGACCAATACTGCTAATGGCTAAGTAACCCCAACCTATGAGGGTTTCAGGGTAACCCACACTACTGAGGTATCGCGTTCCCACAATAATGGCTAACAAGCCATTAAAGAAGGCAAACCAGTGGCCCCAGTTAACAAGACGTGACACTTTGTCACGGGTCATTTGTTTTTTGCGCTCAACCATGCGGTATCGTTTTCCTAATTCGTATTAATCAAAAATAACAGGATAATTGATTAATTTAAATGCCTTTTAATGATACTTAACTGGTTTTTACAGATTGAGCCAAGGCTTTAGCGAATTGCTCTGCTACTGCTTGACGAGATTCACTGGGTACCTTGTTTTCCAATAAGTGAGAAACGCAGTTACCTAGCACCATCAAGCTTAAATCTGTAGGCGCTTGATGCTTATTCAGCACTGCTAATAGCTCAGAAATTAATGCTTCAACTTGGGTGTTGGTGTATTTAGATTGGATAGCCATATTCGAAATCGTTCAAAAAGTAATGAATTAGCACGTGATTATATCGGATTTAAAGCTGATACGCTGCAAGTTTCTGTTGCTGGGTGTTAGTGATTATGGGGTTTATAGCTGGTGTTTTCTAAAGCGGACAGAACATCAGTTTAACCCTTGGATCTCAGGAGATGCATTTGACGTAATTTGACGGTTTTATTTTTAGATTTTTGAACACGGTCTGTTATGATATCTACCGCTATTTCGCTTCCATCACAAAGATCAGTTAGGGCTTATGAGCATTAATATCGAACAAGCAATTATCCATGAAATTTCTCAAGATAGTCAGGGGCAACTAAGTTGTCGTTTAAGACCTCAGCCACTATTAAATAGCAGCGCCGTAGAAGCGATGTTAGAAGAATTACACCAAACCTATACCGGTAAAGCGGGTAAAGGTTTTGGCTTTTTTGGAACCCACGGCGAAGATGGCGAAGCAAACCCCGCTTTTTCTGATGCATTAAGTGAATACCGCAGTGGTGAATTAGGCTTTGTTGAGTTTAGCAGTGCTGCCAGTAAGCTTTTACAAGAAGAACTCGCTAAATATGATTTTAGCCAAGGCGGTTTTTTATTAATGTCTTGCTATACCAACATGACTAGCGATTATTTGTTTGTCGCCTTGCTTAATGCCAAGCCTTCAATGACGGTACTTGATGATATGGAGTTGTCGCAAAATAATCATCTTGATTTAACTAATGTCCAACTTGCCGCCAGAATTGATTTAACCGAATGGCAAGCAGACAAAGCTTCACGTAAATATATTTCATTTGTCAGAGGCCGCGCGGGCCGAAAAGTGGCAGACTTCTTCCTTGATTTTATGGGCTGTGTTGAAGGGGTAAATACGAAAGCGCAAAATAAAACCCTTATGCATGCAGTTGAAGATTTCGTAGCTAGCAGCGAATTAACCAAAGATGAACGTCAACAGTGCCGCGACAAGGTATTCGAGTATTGTTCAGAAAGAGCTGATGAAGGCGCTGATATTGAAGTCAAAGATTTAGCGGATGAACTTGCCGACTCTGGTATGGATTCGTTTTATGACTTTGCCTGCGGTGGATCTTATGAACTTGATGAAGAGTTTCCAGCAGATAAGGCCAGTTTACGTACCTTGAAGAAGTTTTCAGGTACCGGTGGCGGGGTAACATTAAGTTTTGATGGCGGCCATTTAGGTGAGCGAGTTATCTATGATCCTATTTCGGACACGATTTTGATTAAAGGCGTGCCTGCAAATTTAAAAGATCAATTAGACCGTCGCCTAAAAGGTGAATAAAGCAACGATTTACAATTAAAGTGTCCAAATGGGCACTTTTTTTTGCACTTAATTTAAAGATTTAACGATTTCAGCACATTATTTAGGGGATTTGGCTATTTTTACATTTTTATCATGGCAATGTGTGTTCTTTTTAGTACACTAGCCAGCAAACTTAACCTATTGTCAGTGGACGAGAAATCGACCACATTGGGGGATACATGATTACTGCCTATGTTTATGAAAATCGCAAGTTAACTGTTCACGAATTAAATGTTCGAGACAGTATTCCCGATCGAACATTGTGGTTAGATATGTTTAAACCCAATGATGATGAAAGGGAATGGCTAAGTCGGTTTTCGGTAGAAGAAGTACCCGAAGAAGAAGACATCAATGAGATTGAAGCATCAGCTCGTTTTTTCCAAAGTAAAGATGGCTTACATATCAATTCATTATTCCCGCAACGTGTAGGATCAGACGTTAGAGGCATTAACGTTTCTTTCAATTTACGTAAGGATTTTTTGCTGACGATACGTGAAGAGGATATCGGTTTAATTCGCTTGCTGCGTAACTACTTACGCTTAGGTCGCTTAGATGTCAGCTCTCCTCAGGGGTTAATGCTGGAACTTTTCACCCTTAAAGTCGATTACCTGTCTGATTTAATTGAAGATGTATATTCAGTGCTTGAAAGTGTCGGCGAGCAAGTGTTCGAAGACCAAGAATTAGATGATGTGTTTAAACTCATTACCTTACAAGAAGATTCAAATGGTAAAATTCGCTTAAGTTTGCTCGATACTCAGCGGTCTTTACGTTATATCCAACGTTATTATCGCGAACATTTATCTGAAGAAAATATTAAAGATTTGCGTGAAATGCTATCTGATATTGAGTCATTGATGCCCCACAGCCAATTTATTTTTGATAAGTTAAACTTTTTGCTGGATGCGGCGATGGGCTTTAGTGGTATACAACAGACTAAAATTATTAAGATATTTTCGGTTGCAGCAGTAGTGTTTTTACCGCCAACGGTTATTGCCAGTAGTTATGGAATGAACTTTACCAATATGCCTGAACTAGATTGGCGTTTTGGTTATCCCATGGCCATAGGAATGATGCTCGCGAGCGCCGCAGGTACGTATTTCTTCTTTAAACGTAAAGGCTGGCTATAGCGCTTTTATAAAGCTGATGACTTTAAAGCCATTAACGCAACCGTTAATGGCTTTTTTTGTTGGGTCGATGCTGATGTTAAAACGCAAACTTAGCTATTCGATTATGCATTGCCAATGGCATAACTTATGTTTTCTCTTGGGCTTAGGTACTTGAAGATTTTTTCGGGTAATGCAGAAGCTGGCAAACAGCGCACAATGCTGATGTCTTCTTTTTCTAAATCAATAATTGGTGCTTGCTCTTTTGGTACGATAGGGTCGTAGAGCATAATTTGCGGAAATAATATCTTGTTTAAATTTACTGACATTACCATGCCAAATTGACCACTTGAAAGCTCGATGAGGCTGCCCGGTGGATAAACACCGATAGTTTTGATGAGCTTACCAACGTACTCAGGGTTAAGTTTACTTTTATAATTTTTGTAAAGTAGCCCCAAAGAAGCATAAGGGGTTTTAGGTTTTGATAACTTAGTACCGTTACACAAGTTATCGTACTCATTAATAACACTTATTAGTTGCGAGTATTTGTCTAACTGATTGCCTTTTAGGCCTTTGGGGTAGCCAGAGCCGTCAAGGTACTCATGATGATTAGTAATCATGGGTTTAGCCTGTTCAGGAAAGCTGTCAGCTAATTTTAAAAAGTTGAGGCTCATCAAAGAATGTTGTTTTAATAAGTTCTTTTCCGGCGTCGTTAGCGGCAATTGTTTGCTCAAAATATTACTGGGGATTTTTAGTTTCCCCAGATCATGAAATAACGCACCAAGGCCTATAAGTTCAATTTCATCACGAGGCCAGTTTAAGTTTTTAGCCAGCATCATACACATTGTCGACACATTGAGTGAATGATGGAAAATGACATCATTGGGCTTTGCATCAGTCATTAAATGCAGCACCAAATCATCAGAACTCAATAGCATATTGGTCATGTCTGTGATCATTTCTTTTGCATCACTGACCGAATTTAAAGGGCGACTGCCAAGCTTTGATACGCTTGAGCGCATCATGGCGATAGAACGCTCAAATTGCTGTTCGGTTTTTTTCAAATTGCGGCGTAACTTTTTTTGGGCATCGATTTGAATCTGTTTGTAAGATTCCATTTTAGCTTTAATCTGTTTTAGCTCCTCAGGATCAACCACTGTACTAGCGTTTTTATTCGCTGAGGGTTTTAAGTCAATTAACCCTAAATCACTGCGCTCGGCGTCATAATAAATATCGTTAATATTGAGGCTTTTAAGTAATTCAATTTGTGACTGGGATTTTAGTTTGAAATTACTAAATAAAAATGGGTGATCTTTCCATGAAATAGGTAGTCGAATGAAATGACCTACCTGAAGCTGATTAATTGAAATTTTTATGTTTTTGTTCATAGATTAAAAGAGTATCACCTGATTTATTGTTTTATTTATAGCGGTTATGTGGATGCACTTTGCAGTGCAAAACATTCCGTGGCAGCATGATATCATTACAATATTAAAAAGTGCCTATAGATTATGGATTTTATTGACGTTATACCCAATGCTATTAGTGATGATTTGTGCGACAGGTTACGAAATGCTTTTGATAATCACTCTGGAGTGACTGAAGGAAAGACAGGACAGGGTGTCGATAGGGATAAAAAACGCAGTTTAGATTTAACCTTAGACTTGCACAATAACTTAACCCAGCTTAAAAATGAGTTATTACAGTTAACATTAACCCATGCGGCAAACTACTTCAGCCAGTACCCTATGGCACTCATGGGCGCGGTATCTGTCACCATCGCCAATGATAAAGGTGAAGCTGTTACGCTAAATCCTGATAATTTTTCTGACCTAGGGGCGAATAAAGCCAAAGCGATAACGCAATATTTATACCGCAGTGGTACGGTTAATGTGCAAAAATATCAGCAAAGTTTAGGTGGTTACCCTCATTGGCATTCAGAACACTTTCCGCAGTCTGGTTCCCATGAAGCCTTGCATAGAGTATTACTTTATATGTATTACCTTAATGATGTTGAGCAAGGCGGTGAAACTGAGTTTTATTATCAAAATAAAGCCATTAAGCCTACAAAAGGTACTATGGTGATTGCCCCCGCAGGCTTTACCCACACCCATAGGGGCAATATCCCTATCAGTGATGATAAATATATTGCCACCTCATGGATAATGTTCAATCGCGCTGAGCAACTTTATACCGCGCAAGCGAAGTGATGCTCATTGATTGGGGATCTTAATAGTGAATTTTGCCCCTTGTAACTGACTTTCTGTAATTGATAAGGTGCCGTGATAACTGCTGACAATTTCATGACACACAGCAAGTCCAATGCCTTGACCGGGGGATTGGGTGTCAGCGCGCACACCACGCTGAATGATGCGCGTTTTGAGTGCATCTTCAACGCCAGGGCCATCATCTTCTACGATTAACACAGTGCTGCCATCGTCATCAATAAAGGCTGTAACCTTGACCTGACTGATACACAATCTAAAGGCATTTTCCATTAAATTACCGCACAGTTCCATCAAATCACCTTTATTGACTGGAAAGCTAATATCAGAATTAATATCACTACTAAACAGCACTGACTTTTCATGATAAATCTTGAATAACATTTGTGATAACTGCTCAACCATGGGTAACACGGGCGTTTGCTCCTGTATTAGTCCTTGTCGGCCCACTAAGGCTCTTTTGAGTTGATATTTTACGAGTTGATCCATTTGTCCTACTTGCTGCATGATTTTTTCGCTCGCATCAGCCTTACTTAACTGCTGGTCGTCAGTAATGGCGTGAACCGCAGCTAAGCGGGTTTTTAGACTGTGGGCTAAATCATTCATGGCATTTTGATAGCGAGTTTGCTGTTCGCTAGATTGGACTAATAATTGATTTAACGCTTGAGTAACGCCTTTTAATTCTTGTGGGTAATCACTTGATAGTGTTTGTTTTTTTCCCTTAGTGATTGCTTGTAGTTCTTGTTTAAGGGTTATCATTGGGTGCATGCCCCAATAGGCTGCACTGATCAGTAGTATGAAGGCTAAACCTAGTACAACGGCCAGTCGCAGATAAGTTAACCGTTTAAAGCGTTTGAAGTCTCTTTCAACGGTTTTTGCATCTTTGAGCACTATCATGTTGTATTGCTGTTGATTCAATTCAACCGGTAATTGATAGGCAAAATAAGACTTATTATTTGCCGTGGTCAGATAATAGGGCGGGGATGTATCGGCAATGGTTTTAAATCGGCTACAAATGTCATTGATGCCGTTTTCTTTTGCCAGTGTAGAGGTCCAAATTTGGCGATAATTATCCCCACAACTGGCCATAATATAGCGTTTCTGCCTATTATTTTCTTGCAGCCAATTGTTATTTTTCGGAATTAAGTCGTGCTCTCTTAATTCGGCTGCAATTTGAGGCATTTCAGCGATTAGTTGCGAAGTTTCGACATTGTAGCTATTTTGGGCGTGTAAAATGGTCAATGACCAAGCTAGGGCAAAACCAACAAGTGCAATAATCGCTAAGGATGTGATTAACATCCTCGTGAGCAGACGCTTTTTGGGTTTAAATCTTAGCTGCATGGTAAGTTAAATTTATATCCTTGACCGCGTATTGTTGCGATGGGGTTTTCAATAGCGCCTTTAGTCAATTTTTTTCTGATACGGCTTACCATTACCTCGATAGTATTAGGGTCACCTTCTTTATCACCATAAATCACATCAAGTAAGCGTTGCTTGGCAACGACTTCATGGCAATGACGCATTAAATATTCCAAAATTAAATATTCAAAGGCGGTGACTTCCATTGGCTCATCATTTAATGAGACTTGTTTAGCGGCTAAATCAAGCTGCAGAGCACCTGAGCTGATGGTCGATTTAACAAAGCCTGCACTACGGCGCACAAGAGCGTCGAGGCGAGCGACTAACTCTTCTTTTTGAAATGGTTTTACCAGATAGTCATCTGCACCGGCATTAAGGCCTTCTACTTTATCTTGCCAGTTAACTCTCGCGGTTAAGATGAGAATAGGAGCTTTGACGCCTGCATTTCGAATTTCAGAAATCAATGTCATGCCATCTTTATCGGGCAGGCCAAGGTCAACGATGGCAATATCAATAGGGTAGTTAGTTGCTTGATAAAAGCCTTCTTTAGCCGTCAAAGCCACTTGGACTTGATTGCCTAATTCAGATAACTGCACATTTAGATGGTGCGATAAAATCGGATCGTCTTCGATTACCAAAATTCTCATAGGAAATACTCTTACATTGTTAATCGTTAGATATTATCAGCCTAATACTTAACTGTAGCTGACACAGAGGAATTTTATTTTGAATTGTTAACCTCTAGTTCAACAGATGCGTGGATATTAATGACATTGCAATGGTAATAGCGACGCCAAGGAAAATAATACCGGTAATGATATTAATTATATTATTGCCTTTAGCCATTTTGTGTTGAATGTTGGGGTTGGTTAATATGATGGCGAGAAAGCAAAACCAAATGATAGATAAGCCAAATAATAAGCTAGCTGACGCAAATTTCGTTTCTATAGTGACCTGTGGTGTCACCAGTACGGTAAAAATGGTGATAAAGAATATTAACGCTTTAGGGTTAAGCAAATTAGTATAAAGGCCAATTTGAAAGCCTTTTAAAGCAGACATAGTGCCTTGGTGAGGGAGACGGCCATTGATTTCAGTTTCATCAGATGATGCTTGAGTTTGTGTATATGCCCGATATGAGGCCGCTAAAGCGCCATAACCCATCCATGCCAAGTAACTCACCCCAATAATTTGCACCACTATGTAAGCCATTGCAGATTGCTGGATCATGATGCTTATCCCTAAAAGTGATAGCAAACTGTGCACCAATATCGCGGCACTTATTCCTACCGCGCACATGATTGCAGTGCTGCGAGTTTGTTGTGTGGCTGTTTTTACAATAATAGCGAAATCAGGCCCTGGGCTAATTAATGCTAAAGAGTGAATAACGGCAAGGGTTGAAAGCAGGGTAAAATCCATTTTAATCTCATGAGTTAAGCATCTGATTAGTTAGGTTATAACACAAATAAAAAAGGCGCCATAACATGGCGCCTAAATATTTAATGCTAATGTATTTTACGCTTTGACGTTTTTAACTTGATCTTCAAAGCTCGCACTTACTTTACCCGCTTGTGAATCATTGAATACAGCTTCATTGAACTCACCTTCAGATTTGGCAATGACGATAGTTGCGACTGAGTCACCCGTTACGTTAACCGCGGTACGGATCATATCAAGTAGACGATCAACACCGATAATCAATGCAATACCTTCTACAGGAAGGCCGACTTGGTTGAGCACCATGGCGAGCATGATTAAGCCAACGCCAGGAACGCCAGCAGTACCAATGGATGCCAATGTCGCAGTAACAACCACTGTTACATAATCCATTAGGCTCAGTTCAATACCAAATACTTGGGCAATAAATACCGTTGCCACACCTTGCATAATAGCGGTGCCATCCATATTGATGGTAGCGCCTAGGGGTAAGGTGAATGAAGCGACTTTATTATCAGCACCTAAACGGTGTTCACACGTCTCGATGGTAACAGGTAAGGTTGCATTTGAACTTGCAGTACTGAAAGCAAATAATTGCACATCACGGATTTTACGTAAGAACATTAATGGGCTTAAACCTGAGAATGCCTTGAGTAACGTAGGGTAAACAACCAGTGCTTGCAGAAGTAATACAAAAATTACTAAGAAGAAGTATTGAACTACGCTACCGAATGTTTCTAAACCTAGGGTTAAGCTTAGTTTTGCCATCAGCGCAAATACACCATAAGGCGCAAGTTGCATGATTAAAGTAACCACGCGCATGATGACTTCATTTAAATCATTAAATAATGCCGATACACGTGCGCCGCGCTCGCCAATGTGTGAAATTGCAAAACCAAAGATGACTGCAAAAATAATGATTTGCAGCATGTTGCCTTGGCTCATGGCTTCAATTGGGTTTGTTGGTACGATATTAATCACGACTTCAGCAAGGCTAGGGGCATCTTTAGCGCTGAACTCCATCGCAGAGGTTGCCAGTGATGCGTTACCAGGGTGAACGAGAATGGCCATTGAAATTGCGACCGTTAAAGCAATCGCGGTGGTGAACATGTAAAACGCAATGGTTTTACCACCAAGTCGGCCTAATTTGGACGGGTCACTCAATGAACAGGTACCACAAACCAGTGATACGAACACTAGCGGAACCACTAACATTTTTAAACTTGAAATGAAGATGGTTCCAACAACGTGCAAGATACCTTCAGTAATATAATCTTTTACGAATAAACTATCGGGGAACACATTTCTTAGAATTAATCCAAGAATAATACCCGTTGCCATACCTATTAGTATTTTGCTTGTTAAACCAAGCTTACTTTTATTAATCAAAACTACATCCTTCCCATCATTTTTATAAGTATATTTTTTACATTTTTAAGCCTATCAGGAAACGAAATCTTATGAAACGGGGTAAAAGTTAAAGTTTTTGAGGATAAATGTGGAAAAAAACAGTAGAGTAAAGAGAAAGTTGCAATATTTTTGTTTGATATCGCTTACTAAGTAACTATTATAATTCATAAGTACGAGTTTAATGTAACAGGGAGACTGACAATGAGGTCAGCACAAAGACTATTTTTAGCGCTTTTAAGTTCAATATTTCTATTTGCTTGTAGTGGTGGTGGAAGCATTTCCGATGATGGTAGTGGGGGGGTGGATCCTGTTCCTGTCACAATTGATGTAAATCTAACGTCTACGGCCAATACCATTTCCAAAGCAGAACCTGCGACTTTAACTGCAACAGTTAAGGATTCAGAAGGAAATGCTATAGAAACACTGGTCACATTTAGTTTAAATAATGATACTTACGGAACTTTTACACCTTTAACTGGTGAAGTGACGACTAATTCTGATGGTGTTGCTACGATTCAATTAAATACTGCCCAAATAGCAACGGGCGCGACTGTTACAGCTACAACTTCAACGGGTGAAAGTGCAACTTTAAATGTCACTATGGTTGGTGATGGCGCTGAAGCTGGCGGAAATTTAGTTACCGCAGTACTTGTAGATGACTCTGGAGCTACTATCAGTCAAATTAGTGCTGCTGTTTCAGGTGTTGTAAAGGTCACTTACACGGACTCCGATGGTAATGGATTAGAGAGCAAGGTGGTTTCATTCACCTCTGATTATGGCGTATTTACTCCCACATCAGGTACAGCTTTAACTGATTCTTCTGGTGTAGCAAGCATTGCTATATCTGCAGGGTCAATTGCTGGTTCTTCTGAGATATTAATAATAGTTGAAGAAAATGAAACAGTTATTGGGTTTACAACATTAGGCGATGAAGTAGAAATTAAGCCTATTGACTCTTACACTCTAGAAATTGTTGTTAACGATACTCTTGGTAATGAAAATAGAGATATTTCTCAGTCAAAACCTGGCGTAGTCGTTGCGACTTTACTTAAAGATAACTTACCGGCGGCTTTTGAAACAATTACCTTTACTTTAGAGGGGGAAGGAGTATTAAACCCTACGACTGGTACCGCGCTAACTGATAACAATGGTGAAGCTATTATTGCTCTTAATACTGGTAACTCTGCAGGAGCTGGAACTGTTACTGCTCAATTTAATTTAGACAGTGATTCTATCTCAGAAGACTTCAATGTAAATGTAGCTGGTGATGCTCCAGGTGGAGATGGTGAAGCTAATGAGTTAAGGATTAGTTTGCAGGACGCTCAATCAGGGGCTATCACAACTAATGTTTCCCAGTCTAATCCAGGTAAAGTAGTTGTAAACCTAGTTGATAAAGATGGCTTACCTTTAACGGGTAAAGTGATTACATTCAGCAGTACTTTAGGTAGTTTTCTACCCACTAACGGCACAGCTTTAACGGACTCTTCAACAGGTGAAGCATTTATCACATTAACAGCTGGCACCATTGAAGGTGCTGGTGAAGTGACCGCAACTTACGGTGATACCTCTGCTGTTGTTGGTTTTGTGACTGCTGGTGATGATATTGACCCAGTAGAAGCTAGCCCTGCAATAGCGTTCGAATTATATGATTGTAATGATGCGACTACATGGGATAAAAACCTTAAGAATTTTGAAGTTTGTACTGTTACTGACAATATAACTAACGACAGACCAGGTATCCTAGGCGCTACAATCACCCGCTCGGGCAGCACCCAGGTTTTAGAGCAAGTTTTAGTAACAGCTGGTACAACAATTGGTGCAATCAGTCCTAATTCAGGCACTGCTATTACTAACAGTGATGGTAAAGCTATACTAGATTTATATTCAAATGGTGATGTGGGCGCAGGTGAAGTGTCACTTAAAGTACAAGATGTGACAGCCACAAAAGCATTTGAAATAGGCCGTGTTGATATTAGCCTCGAAATTGAGACTGCGGCTGGCTCAGATGTTATTCCTGCTGGTGGTTCGACTATCGTTACTGTTACGGTCTTCAATCCCGATGGATCGTTATCTACAGGTCAACCATTTTCATTAGAGTTCACTTCAGAATGCGTTGCAGCAGGTAAAGCTGTTATTGATACTCCTGTGGTGACTAATGGTGGTAAGGGTTATGCTACTTATCGGTCAACGGGGTGTGAAGGTGATGACACAATTACCGTTTCTGCTATCACTGGTGGTAGTGCTGTTACAGCTTCTACAGCTATAAGTATTGACACTATTACTGTCGGCGCAATTGAATATGTGTCAGCGACACCGACGCAACTTGCTTTACGTGGCACTGGTGGTATTTCACAAGTTGGTTCTAGAAGTGAAACCTCTGTAGTGTCATTTAGGGTTATTAATGAAATAGGACAAGCGGCAGCGTCAGAGCGTGTTTGTTTTGAGCTGAGTACTGAATTAGGTGGCATGACATTAAGCCCTTCTCCTTTAGCTCAAGACTATGATGTATGTAGCAATATGCCTAAAGCAGGTGATGCTGAGTATCCTAGTGATATAACGTCACCTAATAAATATGCAGTCGCTTATACTGATGCTAATGGTGATGTTCAGGTTACTGTGCATTCTGGAGATGTACCAACAGCAGTTAAAGTATTTGCTTTATGGGATGGCAGTACCGAGTCAGGTCATAATGCGATAGTTTCAAATATTTCAGATCAATTAGTCATTTCAACAGGTCTTGCCGATAATAATAGTTTCTCACTATCTGCAACTGTATTAAATGTTGAAGGTTGGGAGCATGATAACGAGAAATCTACGGTAAACATTCTAGCAGCTGATCATTTCAATAACCTTGTTCCTGCTGGCACAGTGATTAATTTCAGAACGGAAGGCGGTGCAATTGATGCGACTTGTGAAACAGGCTTGCAAGATGGTACTGATAAGCCAAATGGTGGCTGTAGTTTAGATTGGCGCAGCCAAGACCCAAGACCATTTTCAGGTACCACGGTTATTTGTCCAAATGGTGGGTTCAATGGTATTACAACGCCACCTTGTACAGGTACAACTGTGGCAGGTTTTGCTGATGGCAGTAACTCGGTTATTGCAGAGCCAAGACCTGGGCGTTCAACTATCCTGGCTTATGCAATTGGTGAAGAAAGTTTTGTTGATTTAAATGGTAATGGATTATTTGATGCAGGTGAGCCATTTACTGATTTAACTGAGGCATTTATTGACCATAACAATGATGGCTTCTATCGCGATCAAAACTCAGCTGGCAATACTCCAGCAGGTGCGATTAATGAGGAATTTATTGATTATAATACCAACAGTTCATTTGACGTTGCTGATGGTTTTTATACTGGCTTATTATGCGCGGCAGGTTCAGAGGCAGCATGTACCGATACTGGTAGTGGTAATTTTAAAGCACAGTTAAACGTGTTTAGAAATATGACAGTTGTTATGTCGGGTTCAACTCCATACGGGCGTTTTGTCGATATTGATGATGCTGGCAATATTACTGATGTTGCAGAAATTGATATTAGAACAGTACTTGATGGTAATGTACCGCCAAACGATATAGGTTTATCGACTAAAACTGTATATCTATTCTTGTCTGATTTAAATAATAATACATTGGCAAGTGGAACCACGATTACGGCAACAACTGAAAACGGTGAATTATCATCTGCTACCAGTTCTTACACGATTGGCAATAACACCTCAATGAGACCATTGCTATTTGCCTTTACTGTGGGCCGTGAGAGTAGCGCTAACCAGAAAACCGATGGTAACTTAACTATCACGGTGCAAACTTTATATGGTGACCCTGTAACGTATACAGTGAACGTTAAAGATAATGGTTAATTGATTAGTATAAACTTTAACAAAAACCGCTCATAGAGCGGTTTTTTTATCTTTGAAAGTGGATGTCACTTCAATAAAAAAGCGCCTAGTTAGGCGCTTTTGGTTATTTTAAGTTTATGATTTATTTCTGAAATTGATAAACACTGCCAAGCTTTAATATCTGAGTTAACTCATCCAATGCTGTGCGCGATTCAATAATTAACTGCGGATCCGATAAATCAGCCACAGTTAAACTGTCGCGGTAATGCTTATCAACCCAAATATTAAGGCGGTTAAATAATGCATCATTCATCAAGGTGTTTTGATTGACTGCGGAGATTTCTAATTCACTCATGGCAACACGTAAACGCAAACATGCAGGACCGCCGCCATTTTGCATACTTTGTTTTACATCAAAATATTTAACGTGTTTTATCGGCGTTCCTAAAGTCACAAGCTCATTTAAATAAGCATGGACTGCCGGGTTTTCTAGGCAATTTGTTGGGGCGATTATCGCCATTTCACCGTTTGGCAAGGTGATAATTTGCGTGTTAAACAAATAGCTTTTAACGGCGTCATTGATGGACACTTGCGAGGTGGCAACTTTGATAAAGTGCACTTCTGTATTCATCTTATGGCGAATTTCTTCGAATTTTGCATCAGTATTTAAAAATGCTTGTTCATGATAGAACAACACATTTTGGTTACCGACAGAAATAACATCATTATGGAAAACCCCCTGGTCAATAACGTCAGGGTTTTGCTGCATGAAAACACAGCTTTCTTCATCTAATTGATGCAGTCTAGCAACGGCTTTTGATGCTTCTAATGTTTGTCTGGCAGGAAATTTCTTGGGTCTAACTGTATTAGGATTAGTGGCTTCTTGACCATAGGCAAAAAGCTCAACGCCTGCATGACCATAATCACCACACAAACGGGTGTGATTAGCTGCGCCTTCATCGCCAAAGCTTGCATGTTCTGGTAAATGTTGATGATGTTTAAAAAAACGTTCGTCTTTAAATGTGGCCTTTAAAATATTCGCCGTAGTTATCGGTTCTATACTACGGTGTAACTTATCTACCAAATTTGCTGGCGTAAAATGAACCTTGCCATCTCGACTGTCAGCACTGGGTGACACAGTTGCAGCATTAGCGGTCCACATAGATGAAGCACTACAGCAGGCATTGAGTAATGCAGGAGCTTGCTTGGCGGCTTGTGTTAACACTTCAGCGTCAGAGCCAGCAAAACCCATACGGCGTAGCGAATAAAGGTCTGGACGCTCTTGAGGGGCTAATACACCTTGAATCATGCCAAGATCTGCGAGTGACTTTGCTTTTTGAAGCCCTTGCTTAGCGGCAGCCTTAGGGTTTGATGCTTGGGCCGCGTTACTGTATGAAGCAACGTTACCAAAAGATAGCCCTGCATAGTTGTGCGTTGGCCCGACTAGACCATCGAAGTTCGCTTCAAAGTGCTTCATTTATTTTCCTTAATAGTCATTCTTATTGTTATTTAAATAGGTTTTTTACGATTTAATTTTGTGAAATTACCGTCAGTATACTGATGATATAAGGGTTAACAAGCGGTGACTCGGGTCGCAAATATTGAAAAAGTGACTAAACATGCACAAGTTTTACTTGCTAGACCCTAAATAATGAAATATTACTTTTTATTAACGCAATATTATTTTTTCTCCTTTTTTATAATTGATTAAAAAATGGCTCGCTGGACACATATTAGAGGTATTTACTTGAAACATTCGTCTCAACACTCTATATATGGAACCAATTTATATCTGTTAGAGACTTTTTGGCGCAAATTAAACTATGGGTAAATCACTAGTTATTGTCGAATCGCCGGCCAAAGCCAAGACTATTAATAAGTACCTTGGTAAAGAATTCATCGTTAAATCGAGTGTAGGTCACATCCGTGATTTGCCTACATCATCATCGCCAGACAGCACGGTAGCGACTAAAACGCCGGCTGAAGTTAGAAAAATGGCGCCTGAAGAAAAAGCTAAATACAAACTCGCGCGGGATAAACGTGCTTTAGTTGCCCGTATGGGGATTAACCCAGAAAAAGGCTGGGCGGCTAAGTATCAAATCCTACCAGGTAAAGAAAAAGTCGTTAAAGAGCTGCAAGCATTAGCTGAAACTGCTGACCACATCTATCTCGCAACCGATTTGGATAGAGAGGGTGAGGCAATTGCATGGCATTTGCAGGAAATTATTGGTGGTGACGAATCTCGTTATCAGCGCGTTGTGTTCAACGAAATTACCAAAACAGCCATTCAAGATGCATTTAGCAAACCATCTGTACTTGATACCAACATGGTTAACGCACAACAAGCGCGTCGCTTTTTAGACCGAGTTGTGGGTTTCATGGTGTCGCCATTACTTTGGAAAAAAGTAGCTCGCGGTTTATCTGCAGGCCGTGTTCAATCGGTAGCCGTTAGACTGGTAGTTGAGCGTGAAGGTGAGATTAAGGCATTTGTCCCTGAAGAATTTTGGGATGTGCATGCTGATTTAGCAACTTCGCAAGCTCAAAAGCTAAAAATGCAAGTGGCAAAATATCAGTCGGCGGCCTTTAGTCCAATTAATGAAGCTCAAGCTCAAGTAGCGTTAGATGCGTTAAAAGATTCAAAGTTTGTGGTTACCGGTCGTGATGATAAAGCGACATCAAGTAAACCATCAGCGCCTTATATCACCTCAACATTACAACAAGCAGCGAGTACTCGTCTTGGTTTTGGTGTTAAAAAGACCATGATGATGGCGCAGCGTCTTTATGAAGCAGGGCATATTACCTATATGCGTACCGACTCGACTAATTTAAGTCAAGAAGCGGTAGATGGTGTACGGGAAATGATCGCTTCTGAGTACGGCAACGACTATTTACCAGAAAACCCAATTCGATATGGTAGTAAAGAGGGCGCTCAAGAGGCGCATGAGGCTATCAGACCGTCTAACGTTAAAATCCTATCAGCTACAATGACTGACATGGAAAGAGACGCTCAGCGCCTTTATGAGCTTATTTGGCGCCAATTCGTTGCATGTCAAATGAATCCAGCTAAATATGATGCGACTCGTTTGACTGTGACTGCAGGTGATTACGAACTTAAAGCCAGTGGTCGTACACTGCGCTTTGACGGTTGGACTAAAGTGCAACCGCCAATGGGTAAGAAGAACGAAGAAGACAAGACTTTGCCAGTGGTTAATAAAGGCGATGTGTTAGATCTAAATGAATTGTTACCTAAACAACATTTTACTAAGCCGCCTGCACGTTTTAGTGAAGCGTCATTAGTTAAAGAGCTTGAAAAGCGCGGTATCGGTCGTCCATCAACCTATGCAACGATTATTTCAACTATTCAAGACCGCGGTTATGTAAAAGTAGAAAACCGTCGATTCTTCGCTGAAAAGATGGGTGAAATTGTTAGTGACCGTTTAGTTGAAAGCTTCAGTGACATTATGAACTTTGACTTTACAGCTAGCATGGAGCAAACCCTTGATGATGTCGCTCAAGGTAAACTTGAGTGGAAAAAAGTCCTTGATGGTTTCTATGGCGATTTAACTAAGCAACTTAAACATGCAGAGTTAGATCCGGAAGAAGGCGGCATGCGTCTTAATGAGATGGTGCTGGCTGAAGACATTAAGTGTCCAACCTGTGGTCGCCCAATGGGTATTCGTACCGGCACCACCGGTGTGTTCTTAGGCTGTTCTGGTTATGCTTTACCGCCAAAAGAGCGCTGTAAAACCACCATGAACTTAACACCAGGTGAAGAAGCTGTCAGCGACAATGAAGATGCTGAAACTGATGCACTGCGTGCTAAACATCGTTGTGGTAAATGTGGCACCGCAATGGACAGTTATCTCATCGATGAAGAACGTAAATTACATGTTTGTGGTAATAACCCAACCTGTGAAGGTTACGAAATCGAAGCTGGTCAATTTAAGATTAAAGGTTATGAAGGACCAATCATTGAATGCGATAAGTGCGGCAATGATATGGAACTTAAAAATGGCCGCTTTGGTAAATACTTTGGTTGTACCAACACCGAATGTAAAAATACCCGCAAGTTACTAAAAAGCGGCGAAGCGGCGCCACCTAAAGAAGATCCTATCTTCTTACCTGATTTGAAATGTACTAAGTCTGATGCACATTTTGTATTGCGTGACGGCGCGGCAGGTATTTTCCTTGCAGCAAGTACGTTCCCTAAATCTCGTGAAACACGAGCGCCTTTGGTTGAAGAACTGGTTCATTATCGTGAGCAACTTTGGCCAAAATATCAGTACCTTGCCGATGCGCCAGTTACCGATGATGATGGTAATAAAGCCGCAGTTAAATTTAGTCGTAAAACCAAAGAGCAATATGTTGCTACTGAAGTTGACGGAAAAGCCACTGGTTGGTCATCAAAATTCATTGGTGGCAAATGGGTGAGCGAATCAACTAAGAAAAAGCCAGCTAAGAAAGCGGCGGCCAAAAAGCCAGCAGCGAAAAAAACAGTAAAGAAAAAGGAAGATTAATCTTCTTTCTCTAACAAATTAGCGATTGAAAAAATGGGACCATAGGGTCCCATTTTTATTGCTCAATTTTCATGTTTTTTAATCATCTAAATAAATAGCTATAGGATAATTAGCATTGCTGTTTTGATTATTGGGGGGCGATTATATTTCACTCAATAAAAAAACCTCCGAAGAGGCTTTAAAATCTGTAAATTAAATAAGTTAACCCGTTACCACTTCTTTTTAGGTTGAAACAACATATCAATATCATCACCTTCATTTTTATTCGGTTTTACTGCATCTGGGATCACTTGTTTTTGCTGTGAGTTAATCTCACTGAGTAACTCCTTTGCTTCGTCAACTTTGCGGGAAATAAATGGGTCATCCGGGGTTTTCGCTTTAATCGCTTGCAGTGTCGCTAGCGCCTTCGACACCATTTGCTTAGAAGAGCCAAATTGTTTTAGCGAATTAGACGCTCTTGCTCTTGAAAGCATGGATTCAACATTGATGCGTAACTGGTAACTGTCGATACGACTTTCTGCTTCAGCAAACACCTGCGGCTCTATTTTACCTTTATTATTTTCTGCCCGAACAATGGCTTTTAATTTTTTAAGCATTTGTACTAATTCTAGAATTTGCTTGTCATTGTCAGGTAAACGAAAGTTTTCTATGGCTAAGGCTTGCATTGCATTGTTATTTAAATTGGTTATTTGCGCTTGAATATCAATTTGTCTGCGTTGGTAATCCGCCTGCTGAGGCTGATTTACTAAATAGGAAACCGACACCTGTAGGGCTTCATTGATGCGTTTATATAACACCAAAATAATACTGCTAGGAAAAGAAGCTAAGCCGGTGCTGGAAAGTACTGACTCAGTTTCATCTATGATGGCTCGCTGACGTTTTAATTCCATTCGGCGTTCGGCTTCAGCACGCTCTTTTTGTTGTTGTATCAGACTGATACCAATGATGAGGAGAAAAAGTGCACCTATAAGGATCAGTACCAAAGTAAAGGTCATGTGGTTTCCATTCAATAATAAAATTGGACAGTGGCTTAACTGCCACTTTTATAAATATCTAAGCTGGTATTCTAGCTTATGAAAAAGTGTGTGTCGTAAAAAAGTCTTACATTGTGACGAAAAATTGTGGAAATAGTGACACAGTGGTCAAGATTAGCATTACAGAGCAATAACATGCAAAACTCTCAATGTTGTTATTACTGTTTGCATTAATATTTTAGATGTTCTATAACATTTAGCTATAAGGTTAAAATAATATGTGATTGGCAAGGGTGAAGGTCGTAACATGAAATTACAGCAACTAAGATATATTGCCGAAGTGGTAAAACATAATTTAAATGTCTCGGCTACCGCTGAAGACCTTTATACTTCTCAGCCGGGGATCAGCAAACAAGTACGGATGCTAGAAGATGAGTTAGGGATCCAAATCTTTGGTCGCAGTGGTAAACATCTTACACATGTGACCCCAGCAGGCCAAATGGTCATTGATATTTCTAATGACATTTTGGGTAAAGTTGAAAGCATTAAAAAAGTATCAGAAGAATATACCCAGCCTAACCAAGGCGAGCTGAATATCGCAACGACAGATACTCAGGCCCGTTACGCTTTACCGCAAGTGATTAAGCCTTTTATTAAGCGCTATCCGAAAGTTAACTTACATATGCACCAAGGTACGCCATCGCAAATCAGTGAACAAGCTGCTCGCGGTGATGCCGACTTTGCCATTGCAACTGAAGCTATGCATCTGTATTCAGACTTAATTATGTTGCCTTGTTACCATTGGAACCGTTCTGTGGTGGTGACCAAAGATCATCCGTTGGCCAATCGTAAAACATTAACCATTGAAGATTTAGCTGAATTTCCGTTAGTGACTTATGTGTTTGGCTTTGATAAAGCCTCAGAAATAGAAAAATCATTTAATAAAGCCGAACTTGAGCCCAGAGTGGTATTTAGTGCTACGAGCGCTGACGTGCTAAAAACCTATGTCAGATTAGGCCTAGGTGTGGGTGTTATTGCTTCTATGGCCATTGACCCAATTATTGATAAAGACTTGGTTGCCATTGACGCAAGTCATTTATTTGCCCACAGCACCACTAAAATAGGCTTTAGACGTGGCAGCTTTTTAAGAAGTTACATGTATGACTTTATGTATAACTTCGCCCCGCATCTCACCCGTGATGTGGTAGAAAAAGCGGTTGCGTTACGTGATCAGCAATTGATTGATGAAATGTTTGCAGGCATGACGTTACCTGTTCGCTAGTTTTGAACTTGAAGGGGGCATAAGCTGTGTTCAAACAAAAAAATCTCGCGAATGCGAGATTTTTTATTTGAAGCTGATAGCAAGTTAACGTGATTTAGTCTGGTGCGTAACCATGCACGCCAATCACTTTATCATCTAAATAGGCGATGTTATCCACCATTTTTAAACGCTGTAAGCTGAACCACTTAACGACCAGTGGGTAAATAGCATGCTCTTGTTCATGTACACGTGCTGCAAGCGTATCAACATCATCTTCTTCATAAACCGGTACTTTAGCCTGCAAAATCACAGGCCCAGCGTCAAGCTGCGGAATAACAAAGTGCACACTGGCGCCATGTTCAGCATCTTTGGCATCTATGGCTCTTTGATGGGTATTTAATCCAGTGTATTTAGGCAATAAAGAGGGATGGATGTTGATCATCTTTCCCAGATATTGGCTAACAAATTCATCAGATAAAATCCGCATAAAGCCAGCAAGTACAATTAAGTCAGGTTGATATTTCTCGATGGCTTGCTTCAGGCGTTGATCATATTGGACTCGAGTTTCATCTTTGCGTGCAATAACGCAGCTAGTATCAATTTCACTCTGATGCGCACGGATTAATCCATAGGCATCAGGCTTGTTACTAATTACGCCGACTACCTCAGCACTGACATTGTCATCGCAACCATCAATAATGGCTTGTAAATTACTGCCATTACCTGAGATGAGTACTAAAACACGACAGCAATCAGTCATCTAGTTAATCTCCACTTGCTCTTCGTCGCCTTGACGAGTTGCAATTTCACCGATTAACCAAGCGTTTTCACCTTCAGCTTGTAGCAAGGTTAATGCGGCATCAACTTGCTCTGCTGGTAAGGCGATTATCATGCCTACACCGCAGTTAAAGGTGCGGTACATTTCAAATTGTTCAATGTTGCCGTTTTCCATTAACCAATCGAAAACCACAGGCCACTGCCAAGAATCACCTTTGACAACTGCTTTGCAATCGTTTGGCAGTACACGAGGAATATTTTCCCAGAAGCCACCGCCAGTGATATGAGCCATGGCATGCACTTCTGTTTGTTCAAGCAGCTTTAAAAGCGGCTTAACATAAATTCTTGTTGGTTCTAACAGATGATCGATTAGCGGCTTACCGGCTAAATCTTGCTTAGGATCCGCTTTGCTTACTTCAAGTACTTTACGAATTAAAGAATATCCATTTGAATGAGGACCAGTAGAACCCAGAGCAATTAACGCATCGCCTGATTTTACTTTAGTACCATCGATGAGGTTTTCTTTTTCAGCAACGCCAACACAAAAGCCTGCTAAATCGTAATCTTCACCTTCGTACATACCTGGCATTTCAGCAGTTTCACCACCGATTAATGCACAACCAGACTGAAAACAGCCTTCTGCAATGCCATTAACAACTGAAGTTGCTGTTTCGACATCAAGCTTGCCTGTTGCGTAGTAATCAAGGAAGAATAAAGGCTCTGCACCAGATACGATTAGGTCATTAACACACATAGCAACTAAATCAACACCGACAGTGTCATGCTTTTTGTAATCAATGGCTAAACGCAGTTTTGTACCAACACCGTCAGTACCAGAAACTAATACAGGGTGTTTATATTTAGTTGGTAGCTCGCATAGCGCGCCAAAACCACCTAAATTGCCCATAACTTCAGGACGATGAGTGCGTTTTACTGCAGTTTTAATGTTATCTACTAATGCATTACCAGCATCGATATCAACGCCAGCGTCTTTGTAACTAAGTGGTGTAGGAGTAGTCACGGAGGATCCTCTAGGGTACATCGTTTTATGGGATTTTATGCGGCGATATTCTAACAGCTTGTGATCGTCGTCGAAAGCCATCATTTGGATTTATGCGCCCATGAAAACAGTTTTCTGTAATAGTTTTATTGTTTTAGCGTGAGATTGTTTGCAAATATGAAACTTTATGTTTTCTAATGAGGATAAATAAACTAAAATTTGAAGAATTTGCGAAAAATATCTCATCAATAGGAGTGCAAAAATGAAAGTCGTTGAAGTTAAACACCCGCTAATCCGCCATAAAGTGGGTTTAATGCGTGAAGCTGATATTAGTACTAAAAGATTTCGTGAGCTTGCTACTGAAGTCGGTAGTTTATTAACTTATGAAGCCACTTCTGATTTTGAAACTGAAAAAGTAACCATCCCTGGCTGGAACGGCCCTGTTGAAATTGAGCAAATAAAAGGTAAAAAGGTGACAGTGGTACCTATTCTGCGTGCTGGTCTTGGCATGATGGATGGTGTCTTAGAGCATATGCCTAGCGCTAAAATTTCAGTTGTGGGTATTTACCGTGATGAAGAAACACTTGAGCCAGTGCCATATTTTGACAAGTTAGTCAGTAATGTTGATGAGCGTGTTGCCATTGTGGTTGATCCAATGCTTGCTACTGGTGGCTCAATGATTGCGACTATCGATTTACTAAAAAGCCGTGGCTGTGTGTCTATTAAAGCATTAGTGCTTGTGGCGGCCCCTGAAGGTATTAAAGCACTAGAAGCTGCCCATCCTGATATTGAATTATACACTGCCGCTATTGATGACTGCCTAAATGAGCAAGGTTATATTTTACCTGGTTTAGGTGATGCTGGTGATAAGATATTTGGTACTAAGTAACTAACCTCTGTTACTAACATTGTTAAGCAATAAAAAGGGAGCCAATTGGCTCCCTTTTTATTGCTTATTTTATTAACTACAAAACCATCGCAGCAATCCAACCAAATGCGATTAACGGAATGTTGTAATGAATAAAGGTTGGGATAACACTGTCACGAATATGATCGTGCTGGCCATCAGCATTCAAGCCTGCTGTTGGGCCTAAGGTTGAGTCCGATGCAGGAGAGCCCGCATCACCTAATGCAGCGGCTGTGCCCACCAAGGCGATTGTAGCCGCCACTGAAAAGCCAAATGTCATTGCTAATGGAACATAAATCGTAGCAATAATTGGGATGGTAGAGAAAGAAGAGCCAATCCCCATGGTAATTAATAAGCCGACAACAAGCATCAATAGTGCGGCAAGCGCTTTATTATCGCCAATGATGTCGCCTAATGAAGTCACTAGGGTGCTGACTTCACCTGTTGATTTTACCACAGCAGCAAAACCTGCAGCTGCAATCATGATGAAGCCGATATTGGCCATCATTAGCACGCCTTGGTTAAACATATCTTGCCTCACATCCGCTTTGATAATGCCTGAGAAGCGGAAAATGAGAAAGCCCGTCAAGGCGCCAAAAATCATTGAATCAGTTTGTAGCTGCACCACTAAGGTTGCAAAAATGGCGAATAAAGAAATCACGATAGTTTTCTTGTTGATACTCACTGTTTTTTCTGTGGACTCGACATCTTTAATTTCATACTGGCGTGGTTTACGGTAAGTGATAAATACCGCTATTAATAAGCCAGTGATCATTCCAAGAGCGGGTAGCATCATTGCCATTGGAATTTGCTCTTTAACAGCGCCAAGGCCGTTATTGTTTAAATTAGCTAACAAGATGTCATTTAAGAAAATACCACCAAAACCAATGGGTAAAATCATGTAGGTGGTAACTAAGCCAAAAGTGATGATACAAGCCACTAAGCGGCGATCAATGTTGAGCTTACTTAATACATGTAATAGTGGCGGAATTAAAATGGGAATAAAGGCGATATGAATAGGTAAAATATTTTGCGAGCTAATGGCCATGATTAATATTGACGCTAAGATCAACCAACGAACCACTAAGGTATTGGTGCTGTTTGGTTCTTTTCCCACTTTTTTAATGATGTTGTGGGAAATGAGCGTGGTTAAACCTGAGTGTGATAGCGCAGCAGCAAAGGCACCTAAAAGTGCATAACTTAACGCAATTTGTGCTCCGCCACCGAGACCATTATTAAAAGCGGTGATGGTTTGATGTATATCTAATCCACCAAATAGGCCAGCCGCGAGGGCACTAATGGTGAGCGCGATGACAACATTCACACGCATAAGACTTAATGCGAGCATTAAGGTGACAGCAATTACGACGGCATTCATATTAATTAATTCTTATTGAGTTGTGTTTTAGATAATTATTCTGAGCTTATTCTTATCTGTATAGGTATACATGTCCAGTTTATCTCTAACGAGTTTAAATGTTTTGCCTGCTTGTGATTGGGGTTTATGATTCTTGTAACAAGGCTTGTGAGGATGTTATTTTTATTCTTCATGTCACAGAATCTTTTTAATATGGAGCATTTATCAGCAGCTGAAATACTTTTCAGCATAAAGGGCTTATCTCTTTTATCAATAACGGGTAAGGTATAGCTCAAATATGAGAACAATATATCTATTTAGGTATGCATTAATGCGAGCTATCTCGCATATTGCTGCAGTTCGGGTATAATGCCATCCAGATTAACAGGCATTGTTTTAAATTTTTTTCAATCCATAGATGGAGATATAAAATGAGCGTATTAGTAGGCCGTCCGGCCCCAGATTTTACTGCCGCTGCGGTTCTTGGTACTGGTGAAATCGTTGATAGCTTCAACCTAGCGACTGCTATTAAAGGTAAGCAAGCTGTTGTTTTCTTTTACCCACTTGATTTCACTTTCGTGTGTCCTTCTGAGTTGATCGCATTTGATCACCGTATTGAAGAATTCACTAAACGCGGTGTTGAAGTTATTGGTGTTTCAATTGACTCTCAGTTCTCACACAACGCTTGGAGAAATACTTCAGTAGATAAAGGCGGTATTGGTGAAGTTAACTACACGTTAGTTGCTGACGTTAAGCATGAAATCTGTAAAGCTTACGATGTTGAGCATCCAGAAGCTGGTGTTGCTTTCCGTGCGTCTTTCTTAATCGACAAAGAAGGTCAAGTCCGCCATCAAGTTGTTAACGATCTACCACTAGGCCGTAACGTTGATGAAATGCTACGTATGATCGATGCATTACAATTCCACGAAGAGCACGGTGAAGTTTGTCCTGCTGGTTGGGAAAAAGGCGACAAGGGTATGACTGCAACCACTGAAGGTGTTGCTTCTTACTTAAAAGATAATTCTGACCAGCTTTAAGTAATTAGCTAGTTAGATCTAAAAAAGCTGCCCAATGGCAGCTTTTTTGTTATTGGGACTTAATTAGTCCACAGTTTCTCTTTTTTAAAGCTGTTATATTTTTGCAAACAGCTAACATGCATGACTACTGAGCTGTAGGTGTTATCGCAGTCACAGCACTGGTATCAAGCTCTGCAGAAGAATCTTCAGTGTCTTCTGCAACTGGCATAGGCCAGCCACCTAACGCTTTCCATCGATTGACGATATAGCAAAAAAGTTCAGCAGTACGTTCAGTATCATATAAGGCGGAATGCGCTTCTTTATTATCAAAATCAATGCCGGCCATTTTACAGGCTTTGGCTAATACCGTATGACCAATAGCAAGACCTGCAAGAGTTGCGGTGTCAAAGGTCGCAAAAGGGTGGAATGGCGACCGTTTTAAATCATTTCGCTCAATGGCTTTATTTACAAAGCCAATATCAAATGCTGCATTATGGGCAACGATAATACAGCGATGACAGTCAGCAGCTTTTTGCGCTTTTTTAACCATCTTGAATATTTCTAGAAATGCTTGTTTTTCGTCAATAGCACCACGTAATGGATTGGTTGGATCAATCCCATTAAATGCTAAGGCTTCTGGTTCAAGATTGGCACCTTCAAAAGGCTCGATATGAAAGTGAATGGTTTTATCCAATTCGATTACGCCATCATCATTCATTTTAAGGGTGGTGACAGCTATTTCTAGCAACGCATCAGTTGCAGCATTAAATCCCGCAGTCTCGACATCGATAACTACAGGGAAGTAACCTCTAAAGCGGTGTTTGAATTTGTTTGCGTCGCAGATATCGCTCATTAAAAACCTCATTCTTCATTCTGGCGGCTATTATGCTAAAAGTGCGCCTCGGTGTCATGTTTGATCGGCGAATAATTCTGCTAAAGGAAAATTAAATACTGCCGATAAAAAATATGTGATCAGCAATCGGGATGTTTTTATGTGGCGTAAATTACTTTTAGTAAGCAGTTTTTGTTTTGTATCTTCAGCACAAGCTGATTTACAACAATATGTTGCGACTCTTGATGACTCTATGTGGCGCCTAAGCGAAAATAGCCCGATAGAGTGTCGGCTTGAACATGACATCCCTGCATACGGCAAAGCTATTTTCACTAGTCGTGCTGGTAAAGACTTAAATTTGAACTTTAGTCTTGATATGTGGAATAAACCCGATCAAATCACCGAGGCGCAACTGATAAGTAAAGCGCCCCAATGGCGCCCAGGCGTTAATGCAAAAGAGATCACCACCTTAACTTACCATAAGCAGTTTAACGGTGAAGTGCCACGTAAAGCAGCTTGGTCGATGCTGACTGAATTAAGTAAAGGCATGCAGCCGACTTTTTATTATGCTGATTGGTATAACCGCACTGATAAAGTCGCGGTAGGGTTATCAGCAGCTAATTTTGGTGGTGAATATCGTCAATTCCGTTCTTGTTTGGCTACGCTATTACCTTATAGTTTTGACGATATCGCATTTACTGTACTTAACTATGAAGCAGGCGGCACCGCATTAACCCGTTTCTCTAAGCTTCAATTAAACCGAGTGCAGGAATACTTATCTTATGACTCTGATGTTGAGCTAGTGTTTGTTGACGCTTATACCGATAGTTATGGTGGGCGTTCGGTTAACCAAAGGGTATCGGATAGACGGGCCGATTCTGTGGCTGATTTATTAGTTGCCAGTGGCATTGAGCAAAGCAGAATCCATAAAACCGGTCACGGTGAAAGACGCCATGTTGCATCGAATCAACTCTCTGAAGAAAGAGATCGTAACCGTCGAGTAGTGATTAAAATTTCTAAAACGATTTAACCTACAGATGATAAATTTTCTAATTGGCTTAGTCGGGTGATTAGGCCTTTTTTGTCTCTACTATTTCTGTATTATTCTCGAAAAATAGGCAAAAAAATACCCGCTTAAAGTAAGCGGGCAAACAATTTGTATTCACAAATTCAAGGAAGGAAGTCAAGCATAAGAACCAGGGGTAAGTTGAGGTATTGGGATACATCAACTAGAAGTTCTTGGTTTTCTATAACTCAGTAAGCTATGTCAACTTAATAAGCTATGTCCTGAAAACAAGGCGTATATTAGAGACTTTGCTCTAAGCTGACAAACTAGAAAAATTTCGACTTCGGATTAAAAAAACTAATGTGACTTTAGGTTGAGCTTTAGCGTTTAAGCACCCATTTATGAAGTAATAGCGCTATAAGTAAATGAATAATCATCTGGCGTGCATATTTAGTCGAAAGTGTGCGGTATTGGATGATAATCAATTGTTAAGTTATTCAATTAAAGTACCTGGCTAATTATTTTTATTCGAAATTATCTTGTGATAAGCCTATGAAATAGTCTTGTAATCCCTAAATAAATACAGATTTTCGCAATAATTATATTTTGAGGTATATTACTTTCAGGCATGAAGCCACAATGCAAAAAAAGGTTGCTTAAAATGATAATAAAAATGCCCTTATTACAGGGTTCACTACTCTCCATTGTCCTTGGAACTGCACTTACTGCTTGTCAACACGCACCAGACTCTACGGTAGAACAAGTCACAAGTACCACTAAATATTCTTATCCAAATACAGTCGAACAAGATTTGGTTGAAACACTACACGGTGTGAGTGTTGCCGATCCTTTCAGACATTTAGAGCAAAATACACCAGAAACTGAACAGTGGGTTAAACAACAACAAGATTTTGGTAGCCAGTATTTAAATAACATTAACAACAAGCAAGCTGTGGTTGATCGCATTACAGCATTATGGAATTTTGAGAAAGTGTCAGCGCCATTTGAAAATGGCTCAAATACTTTTTTCTATCAAAATGACGGGTTGCAGTCACAGTCTGTGTTGTATGTAACTGATAAAGCTGGCAATACCAAAGAATTACTTAACCCCAATACACTTTCTGAAAACGGTACCGTTGCGCTATCTGGTGTTTCGGTCAGTAATGACGGTAAAACACTGGCCTACGGCGTTTCAAAATCTGGATCTGACTGGCAGCAGTGGCAGTTCATTGATATTGCCTCAGGCGCAGCGCTGGCCGATAAACTGCAGTGGATTAAGTTTTCAACCGCCACGTGGGACGCCAATAACCAAGGTGTTTATTATTCTCGCTATGATGCACCAGCCGGTGGCGATGCACTTGCTGATGTCAATTTTAATCAAAAAGTGTATTACCACAAAATTGGTACCCAGCAAGCTGAAGATATACTTATTTATGAGCGCCCACAAAACAAAGATTGGGGCTTTGGGGCTGAAATAACCGAAAAGGGCGACTACTTATTATTAACTGTCTCTCAAGGCACTGATAGCCGCAATCGGTTCTTCTATAAGTCACTGCAATCTGCTGATGCTGAAGTGGTTGAGTTAATCACCGATTTAGAAGCTCAATATGTTTTCCTTGGTAATGATGAAGAGCATTTCTATTTTAAGACAGATTTAGATGCGCCAAATGGAAAAGTTATTGAGATAAATATTAATCGTCCAGAAAAAGCCCATTGGCAAACCATTATCCCTGAGTCTAGCGATCCCATTAACGATATTGCGATTGTCCATGATCATTTTGTAGTGAGTTACCTACATGATGTATTAGGTAAAGTATCGATATACGGTTTAAATGGCACCAAAAGGCAAGATGTTGCGCTTCCAGGTAAAGGCCGTGTTTTAGGACCATACGGAAAACGCAGTAAAGATTATTTCTATTTTGCCTTCAATAGCTATGTGCAACCGCAAACGATTTATAAATTTGATTTTAGAAGCGGTGAAACCAGTTTATATAATCAGCCTAAAGTTTCGTTTAATCCCGATGACTACGTTTCTGAGCAAGTGTTTTATACCAGTAAAGATGGCACCCGTATTCCAATGATGGTGTCTTATAAAAAAGGGGTAACCCTTAATGGCAACAACCCAACACTGCTCTATGCCTATGGTGGCTTTTCGATTTCGATGACACCACGTTTTAGCCCTGCAAATATTGCTTGGCTCGATATGGGCGGAATATATGCCGTTCCCAATATCCGCGGCGGGGCAGAATATGGCGAAAGTTGGCATCAAGCAGGCATGTTCGATAAAAAGCAGAATGTGTTTGATGACTATTATGCTGCTGCGGAATACCTGATTGATAATGGTTACACCAACAAATCAAAGTTAGGCGCTTATGGTCGCAGTAATGGTGGTTTATTGATGGGCGCGGTATTAACACAGCGACCTGATTTATTTGCCGCAGTACTGCCAGCGGTCGGTGTGCTAGATATGCTACGGTTTCAGAAGTTCACCATAGGTTGGGCCTGGGTCAGTGAATATGGCAGCGCGGATGTGGCTGAGCAATTCCCTGCATTATTAGCTTACTCTCCGTATCATAATGTCAAACCTGGGAATTATCCTGCCACTATGGTGATGACAGCAGATCATGATGACCGCGTTGTGCCACTGCATAGCTTTAAATTTGCAGCTATGATGCAAAAACATCAACAAGCAAACAAGCCGGTGATTATGCGTATTGAGTCCAATGCTGGTCATGGCTCTGGTAAACCTACTGCCATGAAAATTGATGAAGCTGCAGATATATACAGTTTCTTGTGGCACAGTTTTGGTTTAGCCATTCCCGCTAAAATTCATTAGTGATAATTTATGTTGAGATTACTATCTTGAAAGGCCTAGATTTACAGCCTATTCGTGATGTTAATCTCAATTTTTATGTTACCTAAATGTAACTGCAAAAGGCGCTAACATTAAACTTTATTCATTTGCCGCTAATATCTCTGCAAAAGCCATATTTTAATGCCAAATTAAGTCTTAAACCCTAAAATAATCCCCGTTTTGCTAGGTCGCTTTGTTCACAAGCGTGGTGGTACTCGGTATAGTAAGCCATCTTTTATTACGCAAAATTCACAATCGCTAATTATGTTTACATGGCCTATTTCTATTTATTATGAAGACACCGATGCTGGTGGTGTTGTTTATCATTCGAATTATTTAAACTTTTTCGAACGTGCTCGCACAGAGTGGTTAAAAGCTATGGGAATAAAGCAAACTGAATTGTTAGCTAATGACATTGCTTTTGTGGTGAAACATGCTGAGCTAGACTTTAAAGTTGCAGCAAGATTCGAGCAGAACTTAATTGTTGAATCTGAGCTGACAGAATTAAAAAAAGCTTCGCTGATATTTAAACAGCGATTGCTAGATGATAATGGTGTTAGCTATTGTGAAGCCACTATTGTTGTCGCTTGTATTGCTTTATCTCGAATGAGACCTAGGGCTATTCCATCCAATATTGTGCAGGAGTTTAATCGTGCAAGCTGAAATTTCTTTTATCGGTCTTTTTTTAGAGGCAAGTCTTCTCGTTAAGTTAGTGATGCTAACCTTATTATGTTTATCTATTGCCTCGTGGGCGGTAATCATTCAGCGCCGTAAATTGCTCAATTCAGCCCGCGCTAAATCAATAAAATTTGAAGATACTTTTTGGTCTGGTGTGGATTTGAATAAACTTTACAAAGAGTTGTCAATTCGTGGTGAATCATTGACAGGCCTTGAAGCATTATTTGTCGCAGGCTTTAAAGAGTACTCTCGCTTGAGTTCAGCAAACAGTAAGTCTCCTGAAGCTGTTATGGACGGCACATCAAGGGCTATGCGAGTCAGTTTATCCCGTGAAGTTGAAAAGCTTGATACTCATTTACCTTTATTAGCCACAATCGGTTCAACCAGCCCTTATATCGGCCTGTTCGGTACAGTATGGGGCATTATGAATTCATTTATTGCATTGGGCACAGTAGAAAATGCCACTTTAACTATGGTAGCGCCGGGTATTGCTGAAGCTTTGATCGCGACAGCTATGGGGTTATTTGCTGCTATTCCAGCTGTTATTGCCTATAACCGTTTCTCGACACAAGTAGAAAAACTTGAAATGGCCCACGTTAACTTTATGGAAGAATTTTCTAACATATTACAACGCCAAGCCTACAGCGAGAAGGAATCGGTGTAATGTATCAACGCAAGCGCCGCCGTCCAGTTGCCGAAATTAATGTTGTACCCTATATCGACGTAATGTTGGTGCTGCTTATTATTTTTATGGTGACAGCGCCAATTGTTTCACAAGGCGTAAAGGTGGAACTACCTCAAGGTAAAGCTGAACCATTATCGGCAGAAAGCAAACCGCCTATCGTTGCCTCAATTGATGAGTTTGGTGAATACTTTCTGAATGTGGGCAGCGGATCAAATAACGATCCACTCTCATTGGATGAAATTTCAGTGCAAGTGGGTGCAATGATCCAGCTTGAGCCAGAAAGACCTGTAGTTGTAAAAGCCGATCGTCGCATAGCATATGAAAACGTGATTCAACTCATGGTCAGCTTACAAGGTGCGGGTGTGCCTGCGGTGGGCTTAATGACTGATTCGCCTGAGGAGTAGTTTGGTGGCTGTTAAATCTGAATTAACTTTACCCGTTGTTATTTCTGCCGGCATTCATATTGGGGTAATCGTGGTGCTTGCTTTAGGCATTAGTTTTGAAGATAAACCTAAACATTTACCACAAACTCAATCTGAACCCATCGTTCAGGCCGTTGTGGTTGATCAGCAGCGTATTAATGACCATGCTGAAAAACTTAAACAACAACGAAGCGATGCCGAGCGAAAAGAAAAACAACGTCAAGCTGAAATCGATAGGCAAGCGCGCAAAGCTAGAGAAGAAGTGCGAAAAGAACAAGAACGTATTAAGCAGCTTGAAATTCAACGTAAGCAAAAAGAGCAAGAAACCATAAAAGCCAATAATGCCGCTAAGGCTGCGCAGCAAAAAGAAGCTGCAGAAAAAGCCAAAGCAGAAAAGGCCGCTGAACTTCGTAAACAGCAAGAAGCGCAGCGTATAGCTGCAGAGAAAAAAGCTGAAGAAAAGCGCCAGCGTGAAGAAGCTGCAGCTGCTAAAAAGCGTGAAGAAGACAGAAAACGTAAAGAAGAAGCTGAACGTAAACGTAAAGCCGAAGAGGCTGAGCGTGCTCGCCAGGAAAAAGAAATGGCAGATGCAATGGCTGCTGAGCAAGTTGCCTTATCTGCAACCCGTAATAAACAGGTTGTATCTGAGGTAAACAAGTATACCGCGATGATTAAATCAACTATCCAACGTAATTTGGTTGTTGATGAGTCAATGCGTGGTAAAAGTTGCCGCGTGTTAATTCGATTAGCGCCAGATGGCTTTGTTACCGCGAGTCAAACATTAAGTGGCGATCAAGTTGTTTGTCGTGCAGCGAAAGCTGCGATAAATAAAGCAGGGCGGTTACCGGTTTCTTCTGAAGCTGATGTGTATAACAAAATGAAAGAAATTAATTTAACCGTATCACCGGAATTTAATTAAAGGGGTCACATGAAGATTTTGGCAAAATGGTTAACACTATTTGTAGTTCTTGTAAGTAGCAGTGCGAATGCCGCATTAGATATCGTTATTACTGAAGGTGTTGATGCTGCAAGACCTATCGCGGTTATGCCGTTTGTATGGCAAGGTACAGGGCCAGCACCTGAGCGTATCAGTGATGTGGTGACTAGTGACTTAGCTCGCAGTGGCACATTTAGTCCGCTTGATGCGCGCAGTTTACCGCAAGCAAATATCAGCACTGTGAAAGAATTTACCTCTCAAGTGTGGAATTCAACGGCATCTGAAGCGTTATTAGTGGGCTCAATTAAGCCTTATGGCAATAATCAATATTTGGTGAGTTTTGATCTGATTGATTTAGTCAAAGCCCAGCTACAAACTGATAAAGGCCCAATGAAAAACAGTGAACTACTGCTTGAGAGCCGTGAAACTGTTATCAGTGAAGCACAGTTTAGACAATATGGTCACCGCATTAGTGACATTGTTTATGAAAAACTAACCGGTATTCGTGGGGCGTTTTTAAGTCGAGTCGCTTATGTTGTCGTTAAACAAGGTGAAAAATCTCCTTACCATTTGATGATTGCCGACTATGATGGTTATAACGAGCAAATGTTACTTCGCTCGCCAGAGCCGTTAATGTCACCAAGTTGGTCACCAGATGGCAGACGTTTAGCTTATGTGAGCTTTGAAAACCGTAAAGCGGAAATCTTTGTGCAAGATATTTATACCCAAGAGCGTACTAAAGTCAGTTCTCATCAGGGTATTAATGGCGCACCGAGTTTCTCACCAGATGGTAAAAAGCTTGCTGTGACACTATCTAAGGATGGTCAGCCTGAAATTTACGTAATCGATATTGCCAGTAAAGCGATAAAGCGCATTACTAATCATTATGCTATCGATACTGAAGCATCGTGGATGCCAGATGGAGAATCACTTATTTTTACCTCTGAGCGCGGCGGAAAACCGCAAATTTACCAAGTGAAACTCAGCACAGGTAAAATTTCACGTATGACCTTTGAAGGCGAGTGGAACTTAGGTGGCACGATCACTCCAGATGGTCGCAGTATGATTTTTGTAAACCGTACTAACGGAAAATACAATATTGCACGAATGGACTTGCAAACCCGTTTTATGCAAGTGCTGACATCAACGACCCTTGATGAGTCGCCAAGTATTGCACCAAATGGCACCATGGTTATTTATGGTACTACACACCAAGGCAAGCAAGTGCTCGCTGCGGTGTCTATGGATGGACGATTTAAAGCAAGATTACCCGCAGGTCAAGGTGAAGTTAAATCACCAGCCTGGTCACCATTTTTATAATATTAATAAGGATTTCCAATGAATCTGAATAAGTTGTTTAAAGCTATGTTAGTTGTTGTACCTGTTATGGCATTAGGTGCATGTAGCACAACTTCAGAATCTGAAACCGATGCAAGTGGTTCTACAAGTGGCTCAACCACAACTACTGGCGGTGAATACGGTTCTGGTGGTGTTGAAACAGGAGGCGTTGCACCAATCTTAACGCCTGAAGAGCAACAACGCGTAGAGCAAGAAGAATTACGCGCTCAAAATATCATTTATTTTGATTTTGACCGCAGTGAAGTACAAAGCGAAAACGCTGCCATTATTCAAGCTCATGGCAATTACTTAGTTGAGCATCCAAATCTTCGTGTATTAATTGAAGGTCATGCTGATGAGCGTGGTACACCTGAATACAATATTGCTTTAGGTGAAAGACGCGCTAAAGCTATTGCGAAATACCTTCAAAGTATGGGTGTACAACCAAGTCAAATGAGTGTTGTTAGTTATGGTGAAGAAAAGCCATTAGATTTCTCTCGAAGCGAGAGTGGTTTTGCTAAAAACCGTCGTGGTGTTTTAGTTTACTAATCATCGCGGTTGAACTTTCGTAATAGGAAGGCCAGCACTTGTTGGCCAGTTTAGGAGTTTATTGATGAAACATGCTGTTTTATTTGCTGCAATGTTTTTTGCTGCTGGTGCCACTGCTGCGCCAGCGCCGGTGCAAGATCTTGCTGGTGGTTCAAATGACGATCGTATATCTCGTCTCGAGCGTATCATTAAAGCAAAACAACAAACGGAATTTGAAGCGCAGCAGCGTTTAGATACTTTGCAACGTGAAGTGTTAGATTTGCGAGGCATTACTGAGCAGCAAGACTATCAAATTAGTCAAATGTTACAGCGTCAACGTCAGTTGTATGAAGAAATTGCTAATTTATCAGCTAGTGCCGCGGCGACTACGGTTACCGTTGCTGAAAATAATGCCGCTTCAGCAGGCCCATCTAGCTTAGGTGAAACTGCAAGTTACGAGCAAGCGGTGAATTTAGTGCTTAAAGAGCGTAAGTACGATGAGGCTATTCCTGCTTTTAGTGATTTTATTAAGCAATACCCTGATTCCACTTATTCAGCAAATGCAAATTATTGGTTAGGGCAACTGTTGTTTAATAAAGGTACCTTTACTGAAGCGAAGCAAGCTTTTGATGCAGTGGTCACTAAATACCCTAATTCTAATAAGCGTGGTGATAGTTTAGTTAAGTTAGGCATGATTGCTGAAAAAGAAGGTGATAAAGCTACCGCAACTGCTTTTTACAATCGAGTGCTTAAAGAATACACAAATAGTGCATCGGCACGTTTAGCACAGCAACAATTGTCTGCGTTGTAACCCTAATTTAACCTAAAAACAGCCTCTTAGTTTGTTTTTAGTGCAAACGGCAAAAAAACGCTAAATTGCGCTTGCATGAGCAAATGAAAAAGGTATTATAGGCGCCCTCAGAACGGAGCGACGTTCTGGGGTCATTTGAATGAGTTAGATTAACTTATTTTGATGGCAGATTGATTGAATACTATTTATAGGCTTCAATTATTCTGAAAGCTTTAAGATGGGTCGTTAGCTCAGTTGCTTGTTCAAAACAGACAGTTGGCTTTTGTTCCAATCAAGACTTTAGTGTTGATAAAACCAAGATGGGTCGTTAGCTCAGTTGGTAGAGCAGTTGGCTTTTAACCAATTGGTCGAAGGTTCGAATCCTTCACGGCCCACCACTTTTCTGAAAGTGAGATTGCCTGTTAGGCTTTAATTCAGACGTAACCCATCGTTACGTAAAACCCAGAT
>NZ_JAUORC010000033.1:0-53005 GCF_030547465.1 Shewanella sp. 5_MG-2023 | reverse complement strand
GTAAGCAATTTACTAAAGGAGCGGTAGTTCAGTTGGTTAGAATACCGGCCTGTCACGCCGGGGGTCGCGGGTTCGAGCCCCGTCCGCTCCGCCAACACAAAGACGAAAGCCTCTACAGCAATGTAGAGGCTTTTTTCGTTTTAGAAATGAATGAATTGTCAGCGAGAAAGCGAAAGCCCAGCTGTAGCTGTATGAACCAGATAATGTGGTTTTTATTAGAGACTGTCGACTCGTCACACGCTGAGATGCACTGGTTTAACTTTTGATAGGGTAAGTCAGCTCCGCCAACATAAAGAATAAAGCTCAAAGCCTCTACTGCAATTTTTAGTGCACCGTAGAGGCTTTTTTAGTTTTGGAGTTTAATTACAGCTAACAACCGTAACACTGTAAGCCAAATGTTAAATTGAGCTGATATTTATCTATATTTTATAAAATCATACAAATATTTAAGTGGTTTTTTATCAGTTAAATGATCTAGCTAGCAGATCCGCGGTTTACTGATTTATTAACTTTCTGTGTGGCTATATAATCAAATGTATATATAAGTGTAAAGTCCAATAAGTAGGTTCTTTTTAGCAATGCATACAACTCAAAATATCAAAGCTTATTGGCAAAAAACCTTAGATATAACGGCAAAAGCACTGAGTACTGATGTGTGTGCCTTTTTGTTAGATGCTCAGCAGATGATGCGTTATGTGGCATGTAATGAAGAAATCATCGATAGAGATTTACGCGAATTACAGCAAATTACCACTCCAGTCATCAATAATATTCCTTTATCGGAATTAGCCACTAATCAAGTCATATCAATAACCCATAAACAAAAACAATATAGTATCCATCTGCAACCTCTTGTTGATGATTACGGTAAACAACTGGGCTGCTTTTGTGCGATTTATTCTAAATTGTTATCTAAAGATTTTAACTTAGCTTTAATTAATCTCACTGTTGATAGCCTGGAACACTCTTTATCTATGCTTCACTCCCAACAGGAACAATATCAATCCATTAACTTACAGAATTTCATTGATGCTTTTAGTGAACATATTTGGGTAAAGGATCTTGACGGTAAGTATATTGTTTGTAATCAGAGTATAGAAAAAGCTTGGAATAAAAAGACGGGTCAAATAGTCGGTAAAATGGACCATGATCTATTTGATGTTGAAACAACAAAGCTTTTTATCGAGACCGATAACAGTGCGATTTTGGCAAGAAAACCGATTGTAGTGTCTGAGTGTGAAGGCACAGATCCAAACAATAACCGTCACTGGTTAGAAACGGTTAAAGCGCCATTAATCGATAATACAAATACTATCCAAGGCGTTATCGGTATTACCCGAAATATTGGTCGGCATAGACAAAATGAAAAACAATTGTTACTGGCCGAAAGTGTGGTTGAGAACACGATTGATGGTGTATTAGTTACCGACAGAGATGGCAATATAACTGAAGTTAATAGTGCATTTTCCAATATTACCGGCTTTGAACGTGAAGAGGTTATAGGTCAAAATCCACGTATTTTAAATTCCGGCAAACATGATACTGAGTTTTTTGCCAAAATGTGGAATACCTTGCTAGTAAAAGGTAAGTGGCGTGGCGAAATTTGGAATAAAAGAAAAAACGGTAACATATTCCTCCAAGGAGCTACCATTAATGCGGTTTATGGCCAAGATGATACTATTAATTTTTTCGTAGCTGTATTTTCAGATATATCAAAGCAGAAAATTAACGAAGAAAAGCTCGAGAATTTAGCTTATTACGACAACTTAACCCAATTACCTAATCGAATTTTATTACGGTCTAATTTACAAGTTCAAGTTGAGCATGCGGCAACTAAACAATCTCAACTTGCTGTTATCATGTTCGATATTGATTTTTTCAAACATATTAACGACAGTTTAGGTCACGAGGTGGGTGATAAACTATTAGTTGAAGTCGGCCGCAGACTATCTAATATCAGTCATGATTATTGTAATGTTGGCCGCCTAAGCAGTGACGAGTTTGTGCTTGTTTTAAATGATATTACTCAGGGCGATATGGTGGCATCCCGTGTAAATCATATTAAGTCTCTAATAGAGCAGCCATTTAGATTTGATGATAGTTCTTTAATTCGAATTACCGTGAGTATGGGCGTTTCAGTTTTCCCCCATGATTCTGTAAATAGCGAAAACTTATTACAAAATGCCGATACAGCATTACATATAGCAAAACAAAGTGGTCGTAATACCGTGACCTTCTACGATTCAGCTATGACAATGAACTCAGTAGCGCATTTGAAAATCCAAAATGCGTTACACGAAGCAATTCAAGAGCAGCATTTTTATTTAGTTTATCAGCCAAAATTATCATTGAGTAGTTGTCAATTGATGGGACTAGAGGCGTTGATCCGATGGGAGCATCGGGAGTATGGTTTTATTTCACCAGCTGAGTTTATTCCTATTGCTGAAAAAACCGGTTTAATTCACGAAATTGGTTTAGTAGTACTTCGAATGGCTTGTCTTCAAGGCAAGCAATGGCTTGATAATGGCTATCATTTTGGTCGGATTGCCGTTAACGTTGCCAGTATACAATTTCAGCGCAGTAATTTTATCGACAATGTCGCAATGATTTTGCAAGAAACTGGAATGCCTGCTAGTTGTCTTGAGTTAGAGATGACTGAAAGCTGCATGATGTATGAACCTGAAAAAGTGATCAGTGATTTAAAACGCTTGGGGGACATGGGAGTTCAATTATCTGTTGATGATTTTGGAACCGGTTATTCATCGTTAAGTTACCTTAAAAAGTTACCTATTAATGTGCTTAAAATCGATCAGTCTTTTGTCTGCGATATTCCATTTGATAGTCATAATACCGCAATAGCCAAAGCTATTATTGTGTTAGGTCATGCACTTAATCTCGACATCATTGCTGAAGGGGTAGAAACTAAAGAGCAAGCGGTTTTTTTATTGGAAAATGGCTGCGATCAAGCACAAGGTTATTATTTTAGTCGTCCGCAATTAGCATCAACACTCACGCCTCTCTTAACAAACAGTAAATAAAAGTCCTTAAATTTTGTTTATAGGCGATTATTTAAGGACTTTACTGTAATAGAAAAGTCCACTTTTAAACTGATTTATGCGTATATATCTATTGTGTTGCTGATATCATTTTCGGTTGAAGTGTTTGCTATTTCAGTTAACGTTGTTAGAAATACGTCTCCCATATCATCTTTTGATAAGGTTTCAGCCATAGGTTTTAGCTCATCTAACGCTAATTTCAAAGACTCATGCTGCTCTGGGGTTAATGCACTTAACATTGATGAAATATCAGCTTGTTGTTCTTCAGTTAAGGTCGATACTGCTTTTTCTAGTCCTGGTGGAGTGCTTCCAGGTGGCGGTGGACCTTGTGGTCTTTCAGGCTTGCTGCTTGATTGCATGTTTAGCTGACTTTGTTGTGCCGAGATGTTATTGCTCATTAAGACTTGCATATCAGGCTCCTATTTATTGACCACGTTTTTGTTTATGTTCTGGCGGTGTGTGGTTATTAGGTACAGCAACGAGTTCTTCATCGATTAAAATACAGGTGGCTTCGATTTCATCGCCTTTTGGCGTCGTGAAGCTAACTTGATCTTCAGCGTTTTTATTTTCACAGATTGCATAAGCTTCTTGTGGTGGTTTACGCATTTGACGGTTTTTTTCTTGTGCGATGATATTGGCTGACATCAATGTCAGTAAAGGAATAAGGGCAAGTAAAGAGGCTATTCTTTTCATTTTTAATCCATCCTAGTGATAACGATATGACTTTTTATTAAAGCCTTTGTTTGATTCATCATTAGGTTAGCAATTAAATATGCAGTAATTGTGCAGATTTCATGGAGATTACAGCCAAGTCATTGTTGTTGCTAGTTTGCAGCCTTGTAGGTCTATATACTTAGTTTATGAAAATATCAAAGAAATTATTTTTAGCCTTTGTGGGCTTAACTAGCATAGTGTTACTTGCGACGTTATCGTTAGCAAGGTGGAGCTTTGATCAAGGCTTTCTAAATTATATTAATACCCTAGAACAAGAACGTTTAGCTCGTTTATCAACTGCAGTGGCTGATTTGTATCAGCAGTCAGCTTTTAATTGGAGTAACATTAGCTCAGACCAATATAAGCAATTACTCAGACTACATTCACCAGGGCCGGCTCCAAGGCATTTGGGGCGAAATGATTCATTGTCGAATAGGCAAGGTATACCACACCCAGATCGAAGACCGCCACACTTATCTGAACATCGAAAACCCGCTAAAGGCTTTGAGCCAGAACACCGCCAACCGCCGCCTCATAAAAGACCCGACAGCAAAAGAAGGGATAGAGAGGTGAAGCCTCAGGTGCGCTTTGGACCTCCTACAGCAATTTACAACTTAGAGAATAAGTTACTTGCCGGCGTGGCTATCGATGACCGTAATAAGGCAACTTATGTTCCTGTTACCTATAAAGGAGAGCTTATTGCTAAGTTATATAGCTCACCAATCGTTAAGGTTAATAGTGAATCTGCAGCTATTTTTTCGCAACAACAGCTTTGGACCACACTCTGGATAGGTTTGGGCTGCTTGTTATTGGCAAGTATTATTTCATGGCTGTTAGCTCGATTTTTATTAGTACCTGTGAAAGAGGTGGTTAAAGGTATTTCCTTTCTTTCAAAGGGCAATTATAGCGAACGTTTTACTCAGCAACGTCAAGATGAATTAGGTCAATTGATGAATGACATTGACCATTTAGCGATGATTTTAGATAAAAACCGTACTGCAAAAAATAGATGGTTTGCCGATATATCACATGAGCTTCGAACCCCCTTAAGTATTTTGTGTGGTGAAATTGACGCCATCAAAGCGGGAATTCGTCAATTTGATCAACAACAACTTGAGTCACTAGAGCAAGAAGTCATGCGCATCAAACATCTAGTCGATGATTTGTATCAGCTGTCTTTATCTGATGTCGGTGGACTTAAATACAATATCCAACCGATGGATCTCACTGAGTGCATTTCAGAAACAATAGCCTCATTAGGCAATAAAATTTCTGCTAAAGGGTTAGGCTACCGTTTTAACCATATTGAGCCGGTATTAATCAATGCTGATAAAATGAGAATTCAGCAACTAATTTCTAATGTTTTATTAAATTCAGTCGCTTATACAGACTCTCCAGGTAGTATTGATGTCGATTTAATTCAGCAAAATACCAAGGTGCTGATATTAATTAATGATACTAAACCTTCAGTAGCGACAGACGATTGCGAGCTACTATTTGAGGCGCTTCATCGACAAGATAGCTCTCGGGTGCGCCGTAGTAATGGCGCAGGCCTTGGACTCACGATTTGCCGAAATATTGTAGAAGCCCATAAAGGGACAATTACCGCAAGGCCTTCTAATCTTGGCGGTTTATGTATTGAGATTGTATTGCCATTGGCCTAGCTACTTGGCTGTTGTTACAAGTAACGGAGTATTCATAGATCATGAATAATCATTATCAAAATAAACGCGTATTGATTGTAGAGGATGAGCCCAAAATAGCCCAAGTGCTTGTGGATTTTTTAACCCTTGAAGGCTTTGTCACTGCGGTTTTACACGATGGGCTTGATGCTGTCGCAAGGATCCAAAATGACGCTATTGATTTTGTCATTTTAGATTTAATGTTACCGCACAAAGATGGCTTGACTATCTGTAAAGAAGTGCGGTCATTTTCAAACGTGCCGATTTTGATGTTAACTGCGCGCGTTGAAGAGATTGATCGTTTAATTGGCTTAGAAATTGGCGCTGATGATTATGTCTGTAAACCTTTTTCAGCAAGGGAAGTGGTAGCAAGGGTTAAAGCAATTATTAGACGAATGGAGCCTAGCGCTCAACTTGCTGAAGATGAAATAGCCTATAAGCATCTAGTGATAAATCTTGAGCGTTTTAAATGCCACGCTGCTAGCGTAGAGGTCGATTTAACCCCCGTTGAGTTTAGGCTTTTGCATACTATGCTTAAAAGACCGGGCGTGGTGCATTCCCGTGATAGTTTAATGCAAGTTTGCTATGTCGATGACCGCGTTGTGAGCTCTCGCACCATTGACAGTCATATCAAAAACTTACGTTCAAAATTATTACTCAATAATAAACAAGCTGATTTACTGCACTCTATTTACGGTGTGGGTTATAAAATTGAGTAGTTTTCCTTTTACCCCTATTAATTGTGCTTATGAGTTTTTTACTATATTTGCTGATGTTTCTCGCGCCTTGGTCTGCTTTTGTTTAGAATAGCTTTAATTTTAGGATCCCCTTAGCCATCGCTATTTGGGACACTTTTAAACTGAGACGGACTGTTTTTCTGTCTAGGAGCTTGAATGCAACTGTTTGTAAAAGATTTAACCGTAATCGACTTTTCTTATTTATGTCCAATTCGGGGCATGGTGGGCGAAAGCTGGATTGTTGATGTATTGCTTGATGGTGGTTTAGATGAGCAAAATATGGTGCTCGATTTTTCTAAAGTCAAAAAGACCATCAAAAGCACCATTGATGATGTAGCAGATCACCGACTATTAATACCTACCGCATGCAGTGACGTTCGTTGGCAGCAGCAGGGCGACAGAGTATGGATGGATTTCACCAGTCAGCAAGGTGATATTCATCTGGCATGCCCATCACAAGCCTTTGCGCTTATACCTACTGAAGTTATCGATTTTGAAAGCGTTAATGCCTTTTTAATTAAAGCATTACGTCAGGCACTGCCTGATAATGTTCAAGGCATTAGCTTAACTTTGCGCACCGAAGTGCTTGAAAGCCCTTATTACCACTACACCCATGGTTTACGAAAGCATGACGGTAACTGCCAGCGTATTGCTCACGGTCACCGTAGCCCTATAACTGTGTTTGAAAACGGCATTGCTGCGCCTAAATGGGATAAATACTGGGCCGATCGCTGGCAAGATATTTACTTAGGCAGTGAAGAAGATGTTGTCTCTGTGCACGCCTTAGCATTATCACCGCAAACCCGTATCTCTGATGACAGCCATTTGGGCTTTCATTATCAAGCCCCACAAGGTGACTTTCAATTGGCAATGCCAAAAGCGAATTGTGACATCATTCCCCACGACACCACCGTTGAGTTGTTAGCACAATTTATTGCTGACACTATGGCTGCTAAATCTCCAGATTCTGTGTTCAAAGTCATTGCCTTTGAAGGTGTGGGTAAAGGCGCCATCGCCGTTAAGTAAACTTAGCATTTTGAGTGTGAGCTGAATTAGCAAGGATTAAGGTTATTTATATGTTTTTGAAGGGATTAAAACTATCTTCATTGGTTATGGTTACGCTGTTTTCTGTTGCCAGTTATGGCAGTATTAATTTACAAGGCAAGTTAGAGCAAGGCGCGTTAGTGCGTGGCACTGTTCCTGCTGGTAGCGCAGTCAAGCTTAATGGCGAAGTGGTAAAAGTGACTCCAAAAGGCCAATTTGCTATTGGTTTTGAGCGCAAAGCAAAAACAGAGCAGCTGCTAGAAGTGACTTATCCTGATGGGTTAACACAACTTAAACCACTGACAATTGCGAGCCGTGAATATAAAATTGATCGCTTAACCGGCATTAGTAAAAAAATCATGCAGCCAGATCCTGTGGCGCAAGCTAGAGCTGCAAAGGACTCAAAGCAAACTCGCGCCGCACGTAATGTTTTCAGTGAGCAAGATGCCTTTATGCAAGCGTTTATCTGGCCGGTAACTGGCAGGATTTCAGGGGTTTATGGTAGTCAGCGAGTTTACAATGGTAAGCCGGGTAACCCGCATTATGGTGTAGATGTTGCCCGTCCTACGGGAACGGTTGTCGTGTCTCCGGCTGATGGGGTTATTACCTTATCAGTGCCAGATATGTTCTATTCAGGTGGCACGTTAATCATTGACCATGGATATGGTATTAACTCGACTTTTTTACATCTGAGTAAGTTATATGCCAAAGAAGGTGATGTGGTCACTCAAGGCCAACCACTAGCTGAAATTGGTGCGACAGGGCGGGTGACTGGACCGCATCTCGATTGGCGTTTGAACTGGTTCCAAAAGCGTCTGGATCCCGTGTCAATTGTGCCGTCAATGGAGAGTGTGCTTGCGGCTGAAAACAAGGCTAAAACCGCAGAAAAGCAATAAGCCAATATTACGACAAATAACCCTTCTTAAACAGGGCTGGTACTTAAAGCCGTTATGTTAATAACGGCTTTTTTATGCCGTTTTAATTTAGCTCGCTCGCAATAATGGCTTCGATCCCTAATGGATGCACTTTGACGCAAATGCCCTCGGCTTTAAAGGCAATTGTGGGATTGGCTAAGCGTTCATTATCCCCTTTAGGCGAGCTTTGCTTAACTTTAATGGCTGTTTCACCAGCGATGATAGGGGCGAGTGTCGGTACTTTTTCAACTAACTCGGTAACTAATTGCTCGCAGGTTTGTGCAGTAGAAGGCATGACTAGCTCAACATGTTCCCAGCCTTCAACGGGATAGCTTTTATCTGATGGGTAGGGCAGCTCAACACAAGTAACGTTTTTATCTGCCAGTGTCAGTGGCTGGGTCAGTTTAATGATCAATATCGGTCGGCCGTTAATCATATTATTCGAAATCACTTCACCGTGCTCACTGAATTGCTCTGTGAGTAATTTTGCTTTATCTGCGTCATTGACTCTTAAAGCGCAGTGATCACATTCAAGAGACAGTTTATCTAAACCAAGTTGGCTAATGAAGGCCTCAATGCGTGCGCTAAATTCTGGCCAAATTTCTATTAAATAAGGGTAATTCATCGGTAGTATCCGTTTGTATAGGCTGGAGTATTAGTCGCACTCAACCGCTATCACGATATTGTTAATATTATTAAGCTGTGAAGGTTAAGGCCAAATTTCGATTGGGGTGCCTTCTTCGATGACTCGCCACAACTCATCCATTTCTTTATTAGTCACCGCAATACAGCCGTTAGTCCAATTGTATTGCTGAGCTTGTTCAGGGGGTAATTCTGAGTTGGGGTTTTGACCGTGGATCATAATCATGCCGCCAGGACTAACACCTAGGGCATTGGCACGTAATTTATCTTCTTCATTAGGGTAAGAAATATGAATTGATTTATAAAATGCACTGTCTGACTTTTTATAGTCTAAAACATAGCGGCCTTGGGGAGTGCGTTGATCGCCTTCTTTAAATTTATGGCCTTGTGGGGCATCGCCCATGGCAATTTGATAGGTTTTTAATACCTTGCCTTGCTGGTAGATAGACATTTTAGCTTCTGACTTGTTCACAACAACTAAATCAACTTTTGCTTGAGTTAATTTATCAACAGACGCAAGAACCGTACTAGACTGTAAAATGACGATAAAAATAAGGGATTTAACCAAGCGCATGCAGACTCCAAAAAAGCAGGATTTTCTAATTTGTTTTATGTTAATAATGTTAACATGAGTATCAGTTCAAAATATGCTTCGCATAAAAATGATTAGAGCAGATATCGTTAGTGATAATACCTTACTTTTTCCTTAGGGCGGTATTAAATTTCAGTGGATTGTAGAGTAACCCATGACGTTAGAAGATAAACACGATAACCATTATAAAAAGCAAATCCGAACCATTATATTTGGTACCGATACCCCTTTGGGTAAAGGCTTTGATATAACACTGATTATTTGTATTTTACTCAGTGTAACGCTGATTGTCTTAGACACGATAGATAGCGTTCATGCTCAGTATGGCCAAGCGATTTATTACGCTGAATGGGGGTTTACTTGGTTATTTACCTTTGAGTATTTGCTGAGAATATACGGCTCACTTAATCGCTGGTCCTATATGCGTAGCTTTTATGGCATTGTGGATTTAATGTCAATTCTGCCAAGCTTTTTAGCGCTGATTATCCCAGGAGCCAATATTTCATTGGCCTTTAGAGTATTACGGTTATTCAGAATTTTCAGAGTGTTAAAGTTATTACGCTATTTAAGTGAAGGCAATATTTTACTTAAGGCGATGATCCACGCTAGACGCAAAGTCTTCATCTTCTTCTTTTCAGTGAGTCTGATTATTATGGCGCTGAGTGTGGTGATGTATGTGGTTGAGGGGCCAAGTAACGGGTTTACTTCGATCCCTAAGTCCATGTATTGGACTATCGTTACCATAACCACGGTTGGATATGGTGATATCACTCCGCAAACCAATTTAGGCCAAGCCATTGCATCGCTGACCATGTTGATAGGTTATTCTATTATTGCGATACCAACGGGAATATTAACTGCTGAAATTTCCCATGAAATGGGCGCAGAAAGAGAACTGAATAAAGATTTAAGAAAATGCAGTAACTGCGGCGCTCGTGGTCATCAATTACATGCATTGTTTTGCCATCACTGTGGCAGTGAGTTAGAAATCAGCAACCTTGAAGGGGAGTCATGACCGAAGCTAAATTTGTTCAAGGGCCAATATTTCGTCATATATTGGTTATGAGCTCCACCGCCGCAGTGGGAATTTCTGCGCTGTTTGTGGTGGATTTATTAGATATCCTTTTCCTCAGTTTGCTCGGTGAGTTGGAATTAGCTGCCGCCGTGGGTTATGCCGGGGCGATTTCTTTTTTTACGACTTCAATTGGGATTGGTTTATCCATTGCGCTTGGGGCGCTTGTCTCCCGTGCTGTTGGCGCTAAAAATATGGTGCTAGCTAAAAGAATGTTGCTTAACAGCGCGTTGATCTCTCTGCTAACCAGTATTTTTGTTGCGATTGTGGTGTTTATATTTATTCCCGAGTTACTGGCTCTCATTGGCGCAACGGGGAAAACTGCGGTGTTGGCGCAAAGTTATCTGCAAATTTTGGTGCCTTCTTTACCTTTTATTTGTTTAGCTATGGCGTTAGGTGGCGCTTTAAGAGCCATTGGCGATGCGAAATTGTCCATGTTGTCTACCTTAGCGGGTGGCGGTGTAAATCTGGTACTAGATCCGATATTCATTTTTGCCTTAGGGATGGGCATTGAAGGCGCAGCAATTGCCTCAGTTATTGCCCGAATTGCGGTATTTGTGGTCTCTGCCAGAGGGGTCATTGTGAAGCATAAGATGTTAGGTCAGTTTAACCGTCAGCATTTTGTTGAAGATATTAGCATTGTTTATTCCATTGCTCTGCCTGCGATGATTACCAATGTGGCGACACCAATTGGTAACGCGGTGGTCACTAAAGCGGTTGCTGATTTTGGTGACAGTTATGTTGCTGGTTGGGCGGTGCTTGGTAGGTTAATCCCCGTAAGCTTTGGGATGATTTTTGCTTTAAGCGGCGCAGTAGGGCCTATTATCGGGCAAAACTATGGCGCGCAAGAATTTGAACGAGTAAAAGAAAGCTTAACTAAGGCGATTCAATTTTGTTTTGTTTACGTGTTAGTGGTGTCGTTATTGCTGTTTTTATCCAGAAATGTGATTGTGTCAGCCTTTGATATGAAAGGTGACGCGGCAGATATTATTTTGTTTTTCTGTAAATACATTGCAATATTTTTCGTGTTTTCAGGGGTGTTATTTGTCGCTAATGCCGCATTTAATAATCTTGGTAAACCCAAATACTCAACTTTTTTTAATGTAGGTAAAGCGACCTTAGGCACCATTCCTTTTGTTTATTTTGGCGCGCAAATGGGCGGCGTATACGGCGTATTAATTGGTCAAGCGATTGGGTCTATTTTATTTGGTGTTGGCGGAGTGTGGTTGGGTTATCGTTTGGTTGATAAGCTTCAAGCGGCTTCACAACGGCCTCAGCAGCTAATTAAGCCACAGACCATTGATGATGAGATTGAATTAGAAATGAGCCCGACCAGCTCACCTCAGTCGTCATCATATATTCAGTTAGCGCAATTAAACGAAGAGCCATTGTGTGAAGAGATTGTCCGTGATGGGGATTTAGATAACCCGCGAACGCCGAAAAGCTAGTGCATCACAGATTGACTCAAGTCGCTGTCTGAATGCTGCCTTGTAAAACTCAATGGGCAACAAGATGTAAAAAGCCCTCAACATAGTATGTTGAGGGCTTTTTTAATAATCTTTTTATAAAGGTCTTTTTATAAAAACCTTTGTGGCGATTAAGCTTGGGTATTTTCCTTGGCTTCAAGCACTTCAGCTGCAGAGTTGTTGTCTGCTGCTAACAATTGTTGCTCTTCTTCTAAAGCAATTCGCGCTCGCTCAGCTTTTGAAATATAGCCAACCTTTGGATTTTTTTGCGGATTATCCGGCGTAATTTTATTTTTTTTGGCTTTAGCCCGCTTGGCGGTCTTTTTTATCATTAGCTGTTTTCTGTTCATGATACTTGGTAACTCTTTTAAAAAGTGCCAGCAGGGCACGATTTGGAAAATAAAATTAGCTAGTGGTGCGCTAAGCTAAATGTCTTGAATAGCGCTAAGTTTAGCGCAATCTACTATGGGTATACAGTATAACTGCGTTATTTATTGATCTTGTGCTAATTAGCCAGTTTGAATGTTAATGGAATTAACATTTAGGCACCAAAGGTTAATACTTACGGCTAAATTTCTGAATGTCGGCTGCAGTTGCACCATCATTGCATTCGCCTCGAATCTCACCTCTGCCTTCACTGACATTGCGATGAAGTACAATATAGCCTTCTTTACAGTAGCCATTCATATCGAGGGTTTTCTCTAGACCTAAATCCACCTGAGCACTCCATAGCGCCAAAAAGTCGGCTCGACGCTCCTGTTCTCTTGCATAACTGCGGGCATCTTGCTTACGGCGATCAATACGCTGCTGATGTGGCAGTGGATCTTCTATACCGCGGTCTGTTGCATTAGCGACCTTAGCTTTATAAGTAAATAGTTTGATGCCTTCGCCTTTTATTGATGAGCTAAAGGTATCTCTATATTTACCTGCGAATAATTTGGGATCGGGTGCTTGGGTTGCACATGCACTGAGGAGTAATGTACTGGTAAGCGTAAATAAAAACTTGAACACTAAATTAATCCTTCTGGATTTTATCTGTAAAAAATAGCTGTCAGATATTGGCGATGGATGATTGGGGGCTTGAGGCTGCTTGTTATCAAGGGCGTAAAACAAATGTACTGGCTTAAATCAATTCAAGCCAGCAGTTATCTCAATAAAAGCGCTTAAGCGTATTGTTTCGATAAATAAGCAATAATGTCCTTAGACTCATACATCCACTGAGTTTGACCATCTTGTTGTATTTTTAAACATGGCACTTTTAAGTGACCGCCTTCATTAACCAGTTGCTGTTTATGAACGTCTTGTTTGGCATCAACTGTAGCAATATTAAGGCCTTGGCGGCGAATTGAACGGCGCACCTTAACGCAAAAAGGACAAGCGGCATATTGATAAAGGGCTAACGACTTTGTTTGCTCATCAATTTTAGCTTGTTCAATGATAGGTCGCTGACGCTTTTTAGGAGGGAAAACAAAGTTAAGTAATAAGATGATACGGCCAAGGATCCAACGAATGACAAACATACTGCTTCCTTAAATATTCAGTTTTAATAATTGATCTTGTTATTTTATGTAATGGATTAAACAGCTTTTGCGATAATCCATTTTTACCGCAATCCATTTTGCCACAGTTTACGTGATGTTTATCACAGAGAACAGCACTGTATCTATTACAGTGCTGTTCTAAAATGTTAGTGACGCTCTGTTTTGAATCGAATTTTACTTAGTTAGCATCCAGACTTAAGGTCGCTAAGGCCGCATTTTTGTCGGTATTGACTCTGCTTTCTAAAATAAACACTCGACTTGGGTCGATTTGAGCCTGCTCTACCAAAAAGGTTTTAACCGCGTTAGCACGTTGCTGAGCTAATTCGCCGAGTTCGTCTTCTGAGATATCTTGCTGATTAAGAGTAAAGTTATATAAAGCGATGTGCCAGCGAGTTTGAAGCTCGACACTGTCAATTTGTGGGTGCTCTTCACTAATGGCTTGTTTAATTAACTGCGGATCTAGTTGTAAATCTGATTGATATAAAGCTATTAATGCGTCAGTTAATGGCCCTTGCTGAGGGTATTGGCTAGCAGATAAATCCGCCGGTAATTCCTCTGCGGGTATTTGTGCTAATTGCGCCAGCTTTTGATGTAACTGCTGTACTTGCAAGGCTTGTTGGTCGTTAACTAAATCAACGTCACCTCTAACATTAAGCTTCAGTAGCGGTCTATCGTTAAGGGCCTTTGCCAGTGATGTTAATGTGCTTTGCTGCTTATCAGTAATATCAAATTGACCATAATCAAATGCAATTTTATCCATCTCGTCATCATCACCGCCAACTAAACCTGCCAACAGTGAAAACGGCGCTGTGATGGCTTTGGTAATGACGTTAGTGATAGCGGTCATCACAATGCCGCCAATACTGAAACTTGGCGAGTCTAAATCACCATCAACATCAACCCCGAGGTCTATCACACCATGTCGGTCTTGTAATAGGGCAATGGCTAAGGTGATAGGCAAAGAAGTGGCGAGGGAGCTATCCGTGGGTTTACCCAGTTGTAATTGATCAATAACCAAATGATTACTACCCACTAATTGATTATTTTCTAGCTGATAATTAAGCGCTAGCGACAATTGGCCCTTGTCGATGTAATAGCCCGCGTAGGTACCAGAATAGGGGTTAACTGAAGTGAGCTCCACCTTATTAAAGGCTAAGTTTAAATCAAGGTATGGGTTAGTTAATAGCGGGTTTACATCGCCTTTTAACGTCACAGGGGCATATTTATCGATTTTACCGGCTAAATCAACTGAAGCTCTAGTGTCTGGATTGGAAGATAATTGGGTGATCTCACCATTAAGTTGCTCAATTCCTGAGGCAAAGTTTGGTGTTAATGAATTATCGGCAAAGAAGGCGGAGCTATCTTTAAAAGCAACTCTATTAATCGATAAGTTAAATGCTGCTTCAGTGGTATCTGAGGTGGCGACTTGGGCGTTGATTTGCGCTTTTGCCTCATTGTTTGAAGATAATGCGGCCTCTGCAGGTGCTGCTTCGGTGACGATCGTACTATCAGCGGGCTGAACTTGGCTAACGACTAAATCGGCAATGTTAGTGCTTCTATCTTCAGCAATGATCAAACGGCTAAATAGGGTATCAAACAAGATTTCATCAATGGACAGGGATTTAGCGTGTTGATCAAACTTAAGCTCACTAACAGTCATCGCTTGCCAGTTTAGCAGTGGCTGTTTAAGCAAATTATCTTTTATCTTTAAATCAATGATTGAAGCTTGGCCTTGATAGATTAATTTATCCTTAGTATCGGCACTGATATGACCTTTGGTACTGAAAAAACCGGATTCAAGGGTGATGTTCATAAATGGCGATATATAGGGCTGTAACTTAGCTAAGCTGGCATTTTGATAATCAAGTTCGGCTTCTAAATTGATATTTTTAGCATCAAATTGGCCGCTAGAATCAATGCGGCTTTGATTATTGATATCAACGCCCAACTGGTAGCTTAGGGGTAATGATAGATCAGATTTAAATTGCTCTGTTGACAGTGATAAGCCACTAAACAGCCAATAATTTTCAAGCTCAGTGGCAACACTTTCAGTGACTTCAATTTTATAGTCACTTAGGTTCAGTTTATTTAACGTGACTAGCCATTGTGGTTCACTTTCAGTATTTGAGTTTGGCTCAATGACGTCAGTGTTAGCGTTTTTAGGTGCATTAATCGTTGAATTAGCTGCAGGCTCTGAGGTGCCTAAAATGTGCTCAAGCTGTTCAAGTTTTGGTGAGAATAAATTCACGAAATTGATATTCTCTGGCGCTGCAGTAAGCCAGAAGTCAGCATTGTTTGTTTGCAGCTCATTGATATCAATGCTGCGCTTGGCCGTTGAAACGGTTATCCCATTAAGAGCAAGTAAACCAATACTGGCGACGTTTCTGTTAGCATCTTTGGCGGTTAAATTTTTTAGGGCAAAATCAGTGTTTGTTAGTGAAACTTCTATTGGGGTGTCAGGGCTTTTTTGCGTGATTAAAAAGGTGCTATTGAGCTTGATATCAGCTGATGTCAGGCTAGCCTCAAATAAGCTATCGACCAAACGCCAATAAGGCGTTACTGACAGTGAATTGACATCCAATTGGCCATTAACTATCAGTGGGCTAAGTTGCACTTGGCCATTGAGGGTAATTTTACCGGTTTGATTATCATCAAGCTTCAATGAAAATTGATTGGCGTTAGTGCTGCTATCTAATAGCGCCGTGGTGCTAAATTGCTTTAGTAATATTGATATCTCGTTATAGCTTAAAGCTGAATCGGTAATGGCATCGGTAATCTTAATATTTGCATTGGCAAAAGTGAAATTGTTGATGTTGAAGGAGATAGGGTCACTGTCATTGGGCTCTGGTTTAACTTCTTCATCAATCGAATTGTTGGCTAAGGTGGTGACAATATCTGAAAAATTATATTGGTAAGCACTATTAGAACCGTTAGCGCTTGACGCAAATCTTGCTAAGGCGACATCAGTACCATCAATAGTCAGGTAGTCTAGTGATACATCTAAGTTAAAAAGAGACTTCCACACCATAATATTGGTGGCAATATGGTTAATGTGCATGAAGGTGTTAGCTGTGTCATCTTCTGCGATATTGATGTTATCGACACTCAATTCAAAGCTGAAAGGGTTAATCTTGATGGCTTCAATGCTGACATCTCTACCGAGTAAAGCTGATAGGCTTTTAGGCAGTTGTTTTGTTGCGATAAAAGGGATTAATAATCCTAATATCATGACAAAAATCAGATACAACATCGCAGTGTAAATGACGATTTTTTGGTAACGAGGGCGCTGTTTGAATGCTAATGTTAACGCTTTTAAAGATGACTTCATAAACATCGAGCCTATTGCTGAATAATGGCTATAGTTGAATTTAGACATTTTAACCAAATTAAGGTTCAGTTACTCGTCGGTTTTAAAACTTTTTTACAATTTATCTTCATTTGCTTTTTAAATAGACAATTGCGAGGTTACAAATTAAGCTTATGTATTAATGAATAATTTCTTCATTTAGATTTTTGGGCTGCTGTGGTATCAAATTACCTGTCTTGGTTAGCTATATAGATTAATCAATGCTTTATCTCGTGGTGTAATAGACAAGGGTAATTTCTTACTCAGATGTAGCAACTGTATGGTTTGATTCTCTTAAAAAAAGGATGCAAGGATGCAAATTAGACTCGCCTCTGAACTTGATCTCAATGTTCTAGTCACATTATTTGATGATTATAGGCAAAGTTTAGGCTTTAATGCTGAACCGCAAAAATGTCGCCACTTTGTTACCTCCCGTTTAGCTGAAAATGATTCGATGATATTCGTGGCGTTAGAAGATGAACAAGCATTAGGCTTTGTTCAGTTATACCCATCCTATTCTTCTTTATTATTAAAATCGGTTTGGTATTTTGATGATGTGTTCGTTGCTGAAGAGTTTCGAGGCAAGGGGATCGCGACTGCTCTGCTCGATAAAGCTAAAACGTTAGCACTAGGCACAGAGGTCCTTTTTGTAAAACGAACTCAGGTCAATAAAAATGAGCTAAGCTCAAGCTTGACGAATATGACTGAAGTTGAGGGAATGTACCTTTACCACAGTGAACCTTAGTTATAAATTTTATTATTGAGTCAGCCCCTAGTATAACCTTTGGAAATTGATAAAATACCAAAGGTTTTTTTATGTCCGAGGATTTTAGATTGAACAAGAGTTTAATAGTCAATGTCATCGCCGCTGCATTAGTTGTTGCGGGGCATTTTTTAGCTTTACCAGTGGTTTTTACTATTGGTTTATTTGCCTTGTCAGGCGCAGTGACAAACTGGCTGGCAGTGCATATGTTATTTGAAAAAGTACCAGGCTTATATGGCTCAGGTGTGATCCCATCTCGCTTTGAAGAGTTTAAAGGTGGCATTAAGCATCTGATGATGGAGCAGTTTTTTACTCAAGAAAATATTGATAGATTACTGACGGAAAATAATGCTTCAGCAATAGACTTAACACCCGTTATTGAAAAGGTGGATTTAGAGCCATCATTTGATGCGTTAATCACTACTGTAGAGCAATCATCATTTGGTGGAATGCTAGCAATGTTTGGCGGTACAGAAGCTTTAATACCGTTAAAAGAGCCTTTTATCGAAAAAATGAAGCTATCGCTGACTGACCTTGCTCAAAGTGAAGCGTTTAATCAAATCCTTATAAACGAGTTAGAACAGCCCAACGTGATGGCGGACTTACAAGCGAAAGTCGCAAATATTGTTGAGCAACGTTTAAATGAATTAACCCCAGAAATGGTTAAAGATATTATTCAAGAAATGATCCGTAAACATTTAGGCTGGCTGGTTGTTTGGGGCGGCGTATTTGGCGGTATCATTGGTGCTGTAGCGGCGTTAGTACAAGCGTAAGTTTTCTTGCTTTGCTCGATTATAATCGACAATAGTCCTAATCTCCACTACTTTTAAGCGAGTGAGTTTAAATTGAAGGAGTGTCAATGTCCCAGCATCATAAGATTAACTATATCGAATTACCGGTTAAAGACTTGATCAAGACAAAGGCATTCTTTACCGAAGCATTTGGTTGGCAATTTAAAGATTACGGCCCTGAATACAGCTGCTTTTTAGATGTAGGTATTGAAGGCGGCTTTTATGTTGCTGATGAAAACTTCAAGGTGAGCTGTGGTAGCCCACTTATCGTGTTATACAGCCAATGTTTAGAAACTAGCCAGCGGAACATTATTGCTGCTGGTGGCAGTATTGTTAAAGCGATATTTAACTTTCCTGGCGGAAAACGATTTCATTTTGACGATGTTAACGGCAATGAATATGCCGTTTGGTCAGAATAATGATCGCCTCCAGTGGCCCGAATGGCCCACGTAATCCTTGTATGGCAAATTGCTGCTTAGATGAAGCTGATATTTGTCTTGGTTGCCACCGAAGCTATGATGAAATTCTTGCTTGGCATACTATGAATGATGCTGAAAAATTGGCTTTAGTTGATAGTTTAAAAATTAGGGCAGAGCAAAGAAAGCCCTATTAATCGAGCGATTAAATTTATGCAGATTAAAAAGCGCTGCTAAACGACATGTTTAGCAGCGCTTTTTGGATAATGGGGCTTTTAAATCATCATGGGTTTAGAGTTATTATTCGATCTCAGTTTTGAACAGTTTGAAGCCGCGAGCTTGATAATTGAGTAAGGCACTAGGATGATCTAAAGAGCAGGTATGAACCCAGACGCGTTGGGTGCCTGAAAGTGCCCATGCATTCTCAATGGCTTGGCTTAGTAAATAACCGCCCATTCCTTGGCCGATAAAACGATTGCCTAAACCAAAATACATGATTTCAACGTTACCCTGTGCTTGTTGTTGCAGCTCAAAGTAGCCCGCTGGTGAGCCTTGAAAATAAGCCACATACAGATGCAAGTTGTCAGCCTCGCTGTAAGCTTGCCATTGCTCATCAGTCCAAGACAACTTGTCGGTCCATTGCCAAGCACTCCCCACAAACTGATATAAAAATTTATTAAATTCAAATTGTTGTTTTTCAGCTTTGATGACGGTGAGATCTTTAGCATCTAATTTGGGATTGAATTGTTCAAGGCAAAGCATTTCAAGATGAAAAATGGAAACGGCAGTCATAGTGGCTTTTTATATGGTGGAAGTTGTAGCTGCAGTTTAACTGGAAACGAATAAAGTTTGAATTGAATCATTAATGAAAATTGGTGAACAGTAACTAAAACAGCCACCTATAATTTAGATGGCTGTTAAATGACTTATGACACTAGATTATGCTTAATAAGCACTGTCATGCACATTTTTAACGGCACGGCCTGATGGGTCGTTAATGCCTTGTAAGCTTGCATCCCAAAGTAAGGCTTCAGGGGTTGAGCAGGCTACCGTTTTGCCTCCTGGCACTGTTTCGGCTGCGGTTTCTAGGGGGAAGAACTCTTCAAAGAAACAGCGGTAGTAATAAGCTTCTTTAGATTCTGGGGTGTTGTATGGGAATCTAAATTTAGCATTTGCGAGCTGCAAGTCATCAACTTGTTCTGCGGCAATATCTTTTAGGCCGTCAATCCATGAATAACCAACACCATCACTAAATTGCTCTTTTTGACGCCATACCACTTCATGGGGAAGAGCGTGTTCAAAGGCTTCACGTAGAATGTTCTTTTCAATGCGGCCATCTTTAGACATCTTGGCTTCAGGGTTAATACGCATTGCCACATCCATAAACTCTTTGTCTAAGAATGGTACACGGGCTTCTAGTCCCCAAGCTGCCATGGCTTTGTTAGCACGCAAGCAATCAAATAAATGTAATTTATCCAGCTTTCTGACTAATTCTTCATGGAATGCCTGTGCATTTGGCGCTTTATGGAAATACAAGTAACCGCCAAATAACTCATCCGCACCTTCACCTGAAAGTACCATCTTAATGCCCATAGCTTTGATTTTTCGGGCCATTAAGTACATTGGCGTGGCTGCACGAATGGTGGTGACATCATAAGTTTCTAAGTGGTAAATCACCTCTTTAATCGCATCTAAACCTTCCTGGAAGGTGAAATGAATTTCATGGTGAATAGTGCCAATTGAATCAGCAACTTTTTTGGCAGCGATTAAATCTGGTGCGCCTTCAAGTCCCACTGCAAATGAATGCAGTTGCGGCCACCAAGCATCGGTTTCACCGTCGTTTTCGATACGATGCTTAGCATAAGTTTGAGTAATCGCTGAAATTACCGATGAATCTAGGCCGCCAGATAACAATACCCCATAAGGGACATCAGACATTAATTGACGTTTTACAGCGGCTTCTAGCGCATCACGTAATTCTTCTTTGCTGGCTGGGTTATCTTTTACTGCGTCATAATCACGCCAGTCACGGTGATAATACTGGGTTAAATTGCCATCTTTTGAGAAATGGTAATGGCCGGGTTTAAATTCTTCAACGGTTTTACATACTGGCATTAGAGCTTTCATTTCTGATGCAATATAGTAGTTACCTAAGCTATCGCGGCCTGAATACAATGGAATAATCCCCATGTGATCACGGCCAATTAAGAAGGCATCTTGAGTTTTATCGTAAAGCACAAACGCAAAAATACCGTTTAATTTATCTAAAAAATCGACACCGTATTCTTGGTATAAGGCCAAGATAACTTCACAATCAGAGTTGGTTTTGTAGCGGTATTTGTCGCCTAACTCAGCTTTCAGTTGTTTGTGGTTATAAATTTCACCGTTAACCGCCAGCACAATGGTTTCGTCTTCACTGATTAATGGCTGAGCGCCATGATCGACATCGACAATGGCAAGTCTTTCATGGGCAAGAATGACTTTATCATCGGCATAGACACCAGACCAGTCTGGTCCACGGTGACGCAATAGCTTAGACATTTCTAAAGCCACTTGACGCAATTCTTTAGCGTCTGATTGGATATCTAAAATCGAAAAAATTGAACACATAATGTGGCTCCAGCAAATATCAGGTTAAATCTAATTTAAAAGGTCACTTAAAATTGATGATTACAAACTTAAGGATCTGTATCTGAAATCTACTTTGACAGCATTTTTATCAGTGCACAAACTCTTTTGTTGAATTATTCTTGTTAAATTAGCCTTTTGGTGCGGCAAAATCTAACTTTGAAGCTATCAATTTTGAGGATCGTTTAAATATAGTGAGTTTTTGTTGAGGTATCTATATTTAACGGTGTGGATATAGACTCAGATTTTATGATTATGGAATCAAAATTAATAAATAAAAAACCAATAAAAACATTGTTATTTTGGGTGTTATTTGTACAAAAATGCCGCTTTATGATTAACACAAAACGGCATTGCTGATTTTATCTTTTTATTGGCATGCTCAAATTAAGCGCCAAGTTCACGAAAATTAATTTGGCCCTAGTTGGTTATTGACTCAGTTTTCGCTGGTCGAAGGCGATTAAACTCAGAAGCTTCATAGTAACCAGGCCAATCTTGGCTGTTGGCTAATGTTTCTGCCGCTTGGTAGTACACGCTAATATCTTGCAGCGCGCCTGATAAGTCCCACTCTTCACGGTAATGATCACAGACGTTGTGGTAGCAGCCTTTCATTAACTTTTGCATTTGCTGTTTGTATTGGGCAGTTTGCTCATCTAACGGCACACTACCACCACCGGCAAATACAGCTGGGACACCGAGTTTTGCAAAACTGAAATGATCTGAGCGGAAAAAGCCACCTGATGCAGGATTGCGTTCACGGGTGACCGTTCTATTTTGCGATGTCGCTATCTCTGTTAAATAGCGTTCAAGTTCAGATTGGCCTTTACCCACTATGGTGTAATCTTGGGTTTTACCATAAACATTGGTGCTGTCTAAATTAAATACCGCCACCGATTTATCAATAGGATAGATAGGGTTCGCGGCATAATAGCGTGAACCTAATAAGCCTTGCTCTTCACCTGTGGTGGCAATAAAGGTAACTGAACGTTGTAAGGGGTTTCCTGCTTTTGCCTGTTTGGCAAACTGGCGGGCAATTTCCATAATACCCGCGGTGCCAGTGGCATTATCAAGTGCGCCATTGTAAATATTGTCGCCGTCTTTAGTTGGGTCAACCCCAAGGTGATCCCAGTGAGCTGTAAATAACACATGTTCATCTGCGGCATCGCTACCTGGTAAGGTGGCCACAACATTGTAACTGTCGGCATACTCTGCCTTGCTGCTAAAGGCGATATCTGCGCTTTGCTTAAGATCGATGTTTATGGCGCTGTTAGCGGCTCTGGCCATTAAAGTATCAAGCTCAAAGCCTGATTTTTTGAATAAGGCAGTAGCGCTGTCCATGGTTATCCAACCTTCAACCGCAATGCGCTCATCTTGTACCGCTTTACTGAATACCAAGTCTTGCTGTGGACCTGTCCAGCTATTTTCAACAACTGACCATGGATATGCCGCAGGTGCAGTATCGTGAATGATGATAGCGCCTAAGGCGCCTTGGCGGCTGGCTTCTTCGTACTTGTATGTCCAGCGACCGTAGTAGGTCATTGCTTTACCGTTAAACTTTTTCGATTCTGGGTTAGCAAAGCCTGGATCATTAACTAATATAACGGCAATTTTACCCGTCATATCAAGACCGTCATAATCATTCCATTGGTATTCTGGAGCGTTAATACCGTAGCCAACAAACACTAATGGGGCATTGCTAATATTGACTCCGCCTTTATCATGGCGGGTGCTTAGGACGATGTCTTTGCGATATTTAAGCTCAATGCCGGCTAAACTGACCGCTTGTTGCTCACTGGCGGTGTAACTGACCATGGGCACTGGTTGTAGATAACTGCCTTGATAAGCCCCTTGTAAGCCCATTTCTTCAAAAGCTGCTGTTAGGTAATCTAAGGTTAATTTTTCGCCGTGAGTTGTTGGCGCTCGGCCTTCAAATTCATCTGAGGATAAGGTTTTAATATCTTGTCTAAAACGCGCTTCATCAAAAGTGATGGTGCTGGTTTCTGCTGCTAATTGCTGACTTTGTAAACTTTGATTGGTATCAGTACTTTGTTGGCTGCAGGCGCTTAAAAGGGTAAGTGCGCATAAGGGGAGTATTTTCTTCATAGGTCTTATTCCTATTGTTATCGTTTTTATGTGTTATTGCAGGTTTACAGGCTATATTTGTAGACGATATTTCAGACAAAACTACAGCGGCATAAAGGCAATAAAGATTATTGTAGCCGCATAATGAATCAAGCCTATGCATCACACAAGAGCATAGGCTTGAAATTATGTTACCTAATGTTAATCAACAGGAAATAATGGCTTAAACCACATCAATATCGCCTGCGCATTTGAACACATGGTTAGGTCTAAATGGCTCTTTATCAATGTCGGTAAATTGACTAACGCCACTGGTAACCAAGATGGTTTCTAGTCCCGCTTGAAATCCAGCTAAAATATCCGTGCGCATGTTATCGCCAATAATGATGGTGTTATCTGAATGACCTTTTATGTGATTAAGTGCTGAGCGAATAATCCACGAACTGGGTTTGCCCACATAAAAAGGCATTTTGCCAGTGATACGCTCAATGGGTGAGCATAATGCGCCGCATGCAGGACTATAAGCTGGCCCGTGAGTATCAGGATTGGTGGCAATAAAACGCGCTCCTGCAGCTATAAATTTTGATGCTTTATGGATCATGTCCCAGTTAAATGAACGGGTTTCACCGACAATTACAAAATCAGGATTAATATCTGTGATGGTAAAGCCTGCATTGTAAAGTTCATGGGTGAGGGCGCCTTCACCAATCACATAGGCTTTACTGCCTTGTTGATGCTTTAAAAAGTCAGCGGTGGCCATGGCTGAGGTATAAAAACAGGTTTCAGGAACGTTAATGCCTGCAGCGCCAAGGCGATTTTGTAAGTCTTTTCCGGTTTGCACAGGGTAATTGGTGAGAATAACCAGTGGGTTGCCTTGTTCAAGTACCCGATGAATAAACTTGTCACTTCCTGGTATGAGCTTGTTGTCGTGCAGTAAAACGCCATCAATGTCGCAGATAATATTTTTCATTCACTCGCCTCGAGTCTTAATCTTTAATGCTATCCATAAAAGGTTTTTTGCCCATTCATACAAACATAATTTGCGCGATAAATCATCTAAATCAATCGAGGAGGTCGTTTTAATTGGCACAAAAAAAAAGCACTGAATTGATAATATCAACTTCAGTGCTTTTTATACTTGCTTAGCTTAAATGCCTAGCGAGTACATTCTTCCAGTAGGTATGCTAAATGGCGATACGAAATGCCACTGTGCTGGGTCAAGCCCACTTCACAGGTTCTGTTAGCGTAGTAACCTTCTTTGGTTTCAGCTGGGATCAGCTTTTTAATATTACGCAGGGCGCTGGCATTAATTTCTGGTTTATAAAGTCCTTTTTCACCGGCATAACCACAACAAGCAATACCATCTGGCAATACCACTGTTTCAGAACAGGCATCAGCAATGGCTTGAAGTTTTGGCTCAAGTTTCATCTTGCGGGCACTACAACCTTGGTGCAGGGTCACGCTAGATTTCTTGGTGATACTTGGTTTAATGTTCGGCAAAATATTGTCGTGCATGAACTCAACTAAATCTGTAATCGCTACTTTAGGATTACCGGTTAGAGTGCGATAAGTACAAGACAATGCGTCAACAAGCACAGGGACTTTACCGTTTTCGCTTAGCTCACTCAGGGTATCAATCAGTTCATCACGCTTAGCATCCGCATTTTTGAAATCACCTTTTGACTCCCACAATTGGCCACAACACAGCTCACGAGTATTGTCTGGGGTGATCACGTTGTAGCCTGCACGTTCTAGCAAAGTCACAACTACTTCTGGCAGCGTTACCTTGTTAGGGTCTTTTGGTGTCGGGCCAAAAGTACGACCGCCACATGCAGGGAAGTACAATACCGTCTGCTGACCAGGAATATGAGCCGATGGTTTAGCGACTTTGCCGCCCTTAGGAAAGTCAGGATTCCAATATGGCACTTCTTTAGTGATCATACGGCCGACATTCATAATTGAGTTGGTGACACCATCACCAGTGATTTTATGAATAACACCTAAGGCGTCAAAGCCTGTACTGATCGCTTGGTTAACTAAACCAAAGTGATTAGCTTGAAAGTCGAGTACTTTTTGTTCTGTCGTAGTAATGTGCGGAGTACGCAATTTACGCACCAAATTACCCATGCTGTTGTCAACTGGACAAGCAATAGTACAAAGCTGACAAGCTGCACAAGTATCAATCACGTCATACTTTGAGCTGACGCGCATTGCTTCGGCGGCTTCTTTTTCACCCGATTGCTCTAAACGCTCAATTTCACGCAAGGTTGCGATACGTTGACGAGGGGAAAAGTTTAGCGCTGAAGTTGGGCAGGTTTTTTCACAAAAACCACACTCAATACAACGATCGACAAAGTCATCCACAACTGGGCAAGGTTTAATATTTTTAACATGAACTTCGGCGTCATCGTTTAATAACACACCTGGGTTCAATAACGTGGTTGGGTCGAAAATATGCTTAATTTGTTTCATTAACGTATAAGCATCAGCACCCCATTCCATTTCTACAAATGGCGCGACAGCACGGCCGGTACCATGCTCAGCTTTCATTGAGCCATCGTACTTATTAATCACCATTTCAGCCACATCTTCCATAAACGCATGGAAGCGCTTGATATCAGCGTCGCTGGCAAAAGTTGGGGTGATAATAAAGTGGAAGTTACCTGCCAATGCATGGCCGTAAATAACCCCTTCAGGGTAGCCGTGCTTATGGAATAGTGCGGTTAAATCAGCCGCAGCTTGTGCAAGGTGTGGTAATTCAAATGCCACATCTTCAATGATAACTGAAGTACCTTTTGGGCGCGCGCCGCCAATAATTGGGAATAACCCCGAGCGCATTGCCCAGTATTTACTAAATACCGCAGGGTCGGCACTGAAGGTAATTGGGCGCTCAGTTTTAATATGAGCTATTTTAGCGGTTACTGTTTCAGTGTATTGCGCTAAGGTTTCTGAGTCATTTGCGCGACATTCGATAAGTAAAATCGCCGAACCTTCAGGCAAATGTGACAACCACTCTGGCATGCCAGGTTTACCAGTTACGGCTTTAATCGATGCCCAGTCAAGTAATTCTACTGCTGCTACTGCATCAATGTTTAATGGTGGTACGGCGCTAGCGGCATCTTCCATACTGAAAAATACTGCCATGGCAGAAGCTTTAAATTTCGCTTCTTCCACAGTGTGGTAGGTCACTTCATTAACGAAAGCCAGTGTGCCTTCTGAGCCCACAATCAAGTGGTTAATGATGTCAAATGGGTCGCTATAGTCAATTAACGCATTGATACTGTAACCCGTGGTATTTTTGATAGAGAACTTTTTCTTAATTCGCGCCGCAAGGGTAGGGTTATTTTGCGTCATTTCTGCTAAGTCCATTAACGACTGCAGTAACTCACCATGTGTTGCTTTAAATGCGGCTTTAGACTGATCACAGCCAGTATCAAGTTCAGTACCATCGGCAAAGATTAACTTAGCTGATGCAATGGTCTGATAAGAGTTTTGCGCAGTACCACAGCACATACCCGAGGCATTGTTAGCGACAATACCGCCAATTTTGGCAGAGGTTAAGGTTGCTGGATCTGGACCGATTTTCTTGTTTAATGGCTTTAAGGCTGCGTTAGCATCAGAGCCGATAACTGCTGAGCCTAAAGTGATTTTTTGGCTGTCTTCAGTGATTTCAATTTTTCTGAAGCCATCATGACCTAAGATAAGCAAAATACCTTCACCAATGGCTTGGCCTGATAAACTGGTACCAGCAGCGCGATAAGTCACAGGGACTTGATGTTTATTGGCAATTTCTAGCGTGGCTTTAACTTGCTCGACGTCATCTGCATGAACAACAATTTCAGGGACAATTCTGAAATAACTTGCATCTGTTGACCAAGCGAAACGACGTACAGGGTCGTTACTAACGGCATCTTTGCCTAACTTAACCAATAACTCATCCATGACTGTTTGATAATTAATAGTCATATTTTGTACTCATATTTTGTTATCTACAATGAGAGCAAGCAACCTGATGATTGCTTGCTATTAATTCAATCTTAGAAACCGCCCCAAGCGACTGCGATAGTACCAGCAACAAAGGCATAAACTAGTGCGATAGGCATGGTCTTACGAATGATTTCTGATTCGCGACCTGCCATGCCAACAACAGTAGCAGCAGCAACAACATTCATGACACACATCATGTTACCTGCGTTAGCGCCAATACCTTGGAGTGCTAAAACTAGCGCATGGTTCATTCCAATGTTGTCTGCAACAGAATATTGTAGTCCAGAGAACATCATATTAGAGAAAGTGGCAGAGCCAGATAAGAACGAACCGAAGATACCGACAACCGGTGCTGTCCATGCCCATACCGCGCCCATAGTGTTAGCCAGTAAGTCAGCTAGTGCTACAGGCATTGATGCTAAGTTTGCGCTGTTTTCACCTGAGTTAAGGAAAATTTTCACCATAGGTACTGAAGCACCTAAAGAAATAATCGTAGGCAGCATTGAAGAACAAGATGTGGTGAATGATTGCTTAATAGATTTGCTATTCATTTTGAATAATACAAAACCAATTAAACATACCACGATAAAGAAAATACCAGGGGCATAGAAGGTCGCAAAACCTGCTTTTAATTCAGTACCGAGTAAGCCAGTCCAGCTGATATTGAAGCTGTTTAAGAAGGCTTTGAATGGTTCAACAACACGTGACAAGACCAATAACGCAGCCATGATGAGGTAAGGAGACCATGCTGCCATTTGGCTGAATTTAGCAGGGGTAGCAGACTGCTCTGTTACCGCGGCATTATCAAAGTCAGATTCAGCAAAATCATGCCAAGGTGTTGATGGCAGTAACCAACCTTTTTTAGCTACAGGAATAACCACAGCCATGCCGACTAATGCACCAATCACTGATGGGAATTCAGGACCTGCAAAATAGTTAATTAACCAAGCGGGTACAGTGAATGCTAGGCCGGCAAAAATAGCGAACTTCCAAACTTGAAGACCTTCAAGGAAAGACTTGTTTCTACCAAAGAACCCGGTTAGTACGCACACCATGACCAAAGGCAATAAACTACCAGTGATTAAGTCAATGGTGATCATGTGCATTGCAATATACTGAGCGTAGTCAGCAAAATTACCGCCATGTTGGCCGATTTGAACAGCAGCCATGTTCACGCCGCCTTCAGTTAATCCTTGCTCGATACCAAATAGCACAGGCAAACCAATAGCACCAAATGACACAGAGGTTGAGTCAGCGATCAATGCCACAACGGCAGATGCAATCGGCGGAACACCCAGTAACACTAATAGTGGCGCACCAATCGCTGCAGGGGTACCAAAACCAGCTGAGCCTTCAATGAATGAGCCAAACAACCAACAGATAATAATGACCTGAACACGAGCATCAGCACTAATATTGGTAAAACCAGCGCGGATAGTATCCATTGCACCAGAATATTTAAGGGTGTTAAGTAAAAATACAGCACCAAAAATGATGGTGAGAGGAGTGAGTGCGGATAACAGTCCCTCTACCACTGAGGCGGCGATTAAAGTGGTATCCATTTGCCAAATAAATAAAGCAGCTAAGCCGGTAGCTACCATAGATATCGGCATCGCTTTCGATGCGGGCATACGTAATAAAACTAAAAACACCATGACACTGATGATTGGTGTCAGACTTGCGAGCAGTTGTAATATGGTCATGCGTACCTCTATTGGAGTGCATATTATAATATTTTAGATTTTTACTAGTTTAAGTGACTTTGTTAACGAAAGCGTAAACCCATTATTCGCTTTTGCTAAAGTGGCTACAATAGACTGCATTTAGGGATGTTGCTTTTTGATCGAGATCATCTAGATGAACATTGTTTAATACTCTAGCTCAAAGTGTGAGCTGTAATTGTAGCGGGTATTACTTATAGTGATGAAGATCTCATTTTTTAGCATGGTTACAATGCGATTATTCTGTATTTTTGTGTTAAAGAAGTTAAATTGTCTGTTGTGATTGTTTGCTGCTCAAGTATTTTATGGCTTTTGATAAGCCCCCCAAGGCTCTTTTTACTGCCTAACTGACGTCATCAATATCTAAGAACTCAATTTTTGAGTTAGCCCCAAAGAGGTATAATTCAAGGTGATTATTTAACGTTAGCTATTTTATCTCTTCAGAATCCGCCTTGTGGTCAAATCCGCTGACACCTTTATTTTATCGCGACTACCCGCTTTACATTTCTTTAACTTGTCTTGACGTAGTTTGGCTAGCTTTTCATATATGATGATTTAAAAACAATGTGTTGATTAAAAAATCATTATAAAAGTGCGCAAGGTCACATTTTGATAGCGACCTAAACAGCCTCGAGATATCCAAATTAACAATAACAACTTCAGCAATAGGGAATACTGATGGATTACAATAAATCGCGACCAAACTTATTCACACTTCTCGTAACAATAACACTGGCGCTGCAAGCTTGCGGCGGTTCAGATGATAGTACTGGCTTACCCACAGACGAGATAGTCAATCCACCAACCAGCACACCGCCGCAGACCACTCCCACTGAACCCAGTTTAGGCGACTTTGTAGCATTTGGCCCAAGTGAGGTTGTTCGTATTGCCGAAGGTGAGTCTGGTTTTTTAGCAGATTTGGACAGTGGCGATCGTTTTGGCCGCGATCATGACAATGCCGGTGATATTAATGGTGATGGTATTGATGATTTGGTCGTCGGTGCTCGCTCGGATGATGACGGCGCAACGGATGCCGGTGCTGTGTATATTTTATTTATGAATCAAGACGGTACCGTCAAGGCAAATCAAAAAATCTCCATGGTGCAAGGCCTGTTTTCAGATAGCCTAGATGAGGGCGATTTTTTTGGTTATGGCGTTGCTGGCATTGGTGATTACAACGGCGATACTATTCCCGATATTGCCGTATCGGCGCCCGCAGCCAGTATACCGGCTGTGTACATTCTGCACCTTAATCGCGATGGCACAGTCAAATCCATGGTTAAAAATGGCGGTATTGTGGCTCAAGGTCTGAGCGCTATTGGGGATATAAATGAAGACGGTAAAATCGATTTAGTGGCCGCCCAACCCAGTAGTGTTGATGGTGGCAGCATTCAACTGTTATTTTTTGATGAAAATGCAGAGGTTATTGATGATGATATCGTCACCATAGGCAGCAATAAGGGTGGCTTTGGTGATGGGTTAACTGCCAATGATAGTTTTGGCGGTCGAGAGTCAGCGTTGCTTGGGGATCTTGATAATAATGGTACTCAAGAGCTCGCAGTCGGTGCATTTGAGTCAGACAGTGGTATGGGTGCTATTTGGGTTTTGTCGCTTGATAGTGACACTTATGAGGTTGTTGATAAGCTGAAAATTGCCCCAGGTCTAGCAGGCTTTGATGAAACCATTCCCTTAGATTCAAACCCTAATGGCACTGCTGGTGGTCACTTTGGCCATGCCTTAGTGGCAGCAGGTGATTTAAATGGTGATGGCGTGGCCGATTTAATCACTGGCGCGAATCAATATGGCGCAGGGGTAGGCTATGTATTGTATTTAAACCCCGATAAAAGCGTTAAATCTTATAGCCGCATTAATGAAACCGAGGGCGGCTTTGATTTATCTTTAGCTTCAGAGGAACGTTTTAGCCGCTCAATGTCATTGGTTGATACTAATAGAGAGCAGGGCACTATTACTGTCAACATGGGCGGCGGCGCAGGTGTGACAGGGGCAATATATGCCTTAAGGTTTCAAGCATGTGATTTTAGCATTGAAGCTGAAAATACTTTTTGGAGTGAAGGTAATACACTGTTTTCTAACTGGGATCATGGTAGTCAAACCGTAACCGATGCATTAAATTTTGAGCAATGTAGCGTTAAAGCCTTTGAATATAATGGCACCAATATAACGGCCAAAGTAGAGGATGGTCGCTGTATTATCAAAGATGCTAGTGCAGTATTGAGTATCAGCGATGAAGGCAGTCAAGCCTATCGCCGCCAATGCCTATGAAGCGTTTTAACTGTTTATTGAAAGCGTTTGGAAAACTAAGGTATAAATAAGGCTTAAGTAGCTAAAGTCTAATTAATAATGACTTAATTAAAGCAATGATTTATTACGGGCATGATTAACACTGTTTGTGTTCATCTTGCCCTTATTAATTAGTCATCCTGCCCTTATTGATTAGGGCTAAATCGACCGGACGAGTCATCATAGTATATGAGTGACTACGGTCATCAATCCTGAGCATGTTACTGCACAAAAACAAAACGCAGTACTAATACTCAGTACTAATACTCAGTACTAAAATTAAGTACTATAGCTCAGTGACATGTTCGCCAAAATACCACACCTTTCGAAAAGGGCCTTTATTATCTTTGGCTAAGGCTTTGACATTGTTAACTAATACATCATCGGTAAGTAAGGTTCTGCCGACATTATAAATCAGTAAATCAATGGGCTCTGATACCGAGTAGCGTTTATTGATCTTCTTTTTATAGGTTTCAGAGGTGTAATCTTTAATGTCAGTGTCGCTAGGGTAATTAGTTGTACTGCTTGATGTGGCAGTGCTTTTGTCTGTGCTTTTTTCTGCGCTTAAGTCATTGCAATTAATGCTTTTAGGGTGCGAGATGGCTTTGGCCACATCTTCAGAGCAAGCCTCAGTTAATTCAAAGTAAATAACCTTGCCATCGGTCATGCATTTTAAATCAGGCTTTCCTTCTTCAGGGGACTGTTTTTCAACCGATTGAAAATTTAGCCCTGCAGCTGCTGCAAAGCGAACAAAAATGCTTTTTTCGATCTTACCTTTTTCATATTCAGAGCCCATAGGGTGTACTCAGCTTAAATTCAAATAACCTAATAAGTATAGCTGGCGAATTTAAGCTGCAAAGTTAACCTTACTTAGCGTCATGACCCTTATTAGTGCGATGATTTACAGAGCAAGTTAACTATCTTCTTTATAAGATGGTTTTGCTTGAGCAATAAAAGCCGCGGCCGCAGCGGTTAAGGGTAAATTTTTACGCCAAATAAAGGCTAACTCCCAAGCGACCTGTTCAGCTAAGGGAATAAAAATTAATTTTTTTGAGGTAACTCGCTTACAAATCGGTGCCGGTAAGATGGCAAAAGCCATTTTGGCCTTGGCCATTGCCGCCATAAATTCCCACTGCCCAGTTTGAGATACCACATTGAGCTTGAAACCGGCATCTTGGCAACTTTGACTGATCACTTTACCGATAGAGAATTGGTCGTTGTATTGCACAAAAGGCAGTCCGGTGAGATCTTGCCAATGAATACAGCTGTGATTTGCCAGTTCATGCTCAACATGCACGCATACATTGAGTGGGTAACTTTGCAGCTGTAAGATATTAAATTCGTCAGTGTTACTGCATGGCAAAGCGGTTACGCCAATATCTAAACTGTCATTGAGTAGGGCTTTTTCGACCGCAACGCCGCCAACCTCCAACACATTGACATCAATGCCGGGATAAGTGCGAGTAAAAGATGCCAGCATATTAATAAACATCCCGCCAGTCATAGGGCTTAAACCTAAGCGCAGACGACCAATTCTTAAACCGGTTAATGCATTCATATCTTCATACATTCGATTCCACTGACCAACGATTTGCTGAGCGCTTTTAGCCAGCAATAAACCCGCTTCAGTGACTTCCACTTTTTGGTTGTTACGGATCAACAATGTCTGATCAAGGGTTTGTTCCATTTTTTTAATGGTTTTACTCAAGGTCGGCTGCGTCATATAAAGTTGCTCAGCGGCGAGGGTAAAGTGACCAACCTCAATCACAGTTAAAAAACATTGTAAGTTTTTAATTGATATGTTCATGCCAATATGGAATCCAGTAGGTAATTTTTTGTCATTTTACTTATTTATAGCCTAAGAATATAGTCTATTCCATAGAAACCAGTTAACCGTTTAAATTGAAGGAATATGACATGACAGCATTCAAAAATTTATTTGCTAGTGCACTTTTTCTTGCTGCACTTCCTGAAGTAGCTGAAGCTGAAGCTAAAGAAATGCCAGCTGACGCTAAAGAAGCGTAATCAATTTGAGTTGTTAGCCTCCCCACTAATGGCTTACAAATTGATTGAAGATATTGATTCATTACATTTACTGCCCGCATCAGTTGTGTAAAATCAATAGCTTGCCAGATAGTGAAATATGAATGGCATTTATATTAAATATCATCACGTTTCACAAACAAAAAGTCCGTTGGCTAACCACCAACGGACTTTTTGTTTTTGGATTATTTATGATGATGTGAACTAACACCCCTTGTTAACGTTCATGTTCGGCTGTGACTTTTTTGACGGCAATAATGGTTTGAAATCCGCCGTTTTCACTTGATTCTTGTAATTCAAAACCAATGTTCAAAAGCTCGGCTTCAACCCATGGGACTGATAACCTCAATTTACGATAACAGCTTTTATTAAGCGTCCATGTGCCATTGGTTTTTAGGTGTACCAGATCATGGATTTTAACAGTTTCAGCTTCATACTCTAAAAAGCAGGTGAATATGATGTTTTCATCACTTCTTAATGGAATAAACCTGTCGGTGTCTTTGAGTTCATTGGATAAATCTCGAAAACTTAAAATCAAGCTGCCGTTATCTTCAAGTGAATTAAATGCATGTTGCAGTAAGGCTAAAACATCAGATTTTGATTTTAGATGAGTCATAGTGTCTGTCATGCAGACAATTAATTCACAGGGTTCACTCAGATGATGTGGGAAATTTAAAATATCATCCTTGATTGTTTTAACGTCAACGGATTTGGCGTTAGATGTTAGCTGATTTAATAATTTTCGGCTGAGGTCGATGGCGGTGACATTAAAGCCTAATTCGGCTAACGGGATTGATTGAAACCCCGATCCAGCACCGAGATCTACTGCAATTCCTGAACCTGTAGGTTTAATATTTCGATGGCTAAAAAAGGCGATATTTTGTTGTTTTGCTTGAGCAAAGCCGCCCATTAGCCATGTGTATACGTCAGATAATAATGTTTCATAATGGTCTTCGACACTGAGCATGATACTTCCTTATATGTGATGCTACTGGCGAGTTAAACTGTAAGTTTTATTAAAAGCTGTCAACGAATTAATTATAAATTGGACTTTATGGTTTTTATCCAATAAAAATATGTCTTAATCCTTTTAGCTTGTGTTTGGCAGGGATACTTACGAGATAAGGCTGAAAATATCATTAAAAAAGAGGCTTTGCAGCCTCTTTTTAATTCGAGTAATTAATCCATCAGCAAGTTAATTACTTTACTAAGATCTTGTGCTTACCCTGAGCAGTGAGCATTATTAGCTTAATAATAAGCGCTTAACATTCAACAATGTTGACTGCTAAACCACCTTTGGCGGTTTCTTTGTATTTGCTGCGCATATCTTTACCGGTATCCATCATAGTTTTGATGACTTTGTCTAGGGTGACTTTATGGTTGCCATCGCCGCGCAATGCCATACGTGAAGCGTTGATGGCTTTTACTGCGCCCATGGCATTACGTTCAATACAAGGCACTTGTACTAAGCCGCCAACAGGGTCGCAAGTTAAACCTAAGTTATGTTCCATACCAATTTCAGCAGCATTCTCCACATGTTCGACAGTGCCGCCCATTATTTCAGTGAGTGCACCTGCTGCCATTGAGCAAGCCACGCCCACTTCACCCTGACAGCCTACTTCAGCTCCCGAGATAGAGGCGTTCTTCTTATACAAAATACCAATAGCGGCCGCGGTTAATAAGAAGCGGCAACAGACTTCCTCATCAACTTCTTGAACGAAGGTGTGGTAGTAGCATAATACTGCCGGAATAATGCCAGCAGCGCCATTGGTTGGTGCAGTGACGACCCGGTCGCCAGCGGCGTTTTGCTCATTGACAGATAATGCGAATAAATCAACCCAGTCCATGGCGGTTAATGGGTCATTGTTATTACGGCCTTCTGCTTGCAAGCGGCGATATAAAGCTGGCGCGCGGCGGCGCAGCTTTAAACCTCCGGGTAACATGCCTTCTTTTTGGTAACCACGTTCAATACAGGTTTTCATGGTTTGCCAGATATTCCACAAGCCTTGTTTAACGTCCTCTTCGCTGGCAATACTTAGCTCATTTGACATCATGAGTGAAGAAATACTTAAACCATTTTCACAACACAAATCCAGTAACTGCGCGGCAGAATTAAAATCATAAGGGGCGGATTTTATCGGGGTCGCAGGCGAGGCATCACGCTGGGTAATTTCATCTTCATCTAGAATAAATCCGCCGCCGACTGAGTAATATGTGCGCTCATAAATGCATTCACCTTTGCTAAACGCATATAGGGTCATGGCGTTGGCATGGGCAGGCAGGCTTTTACGGCGATGATAGGTAATACCGTTGTCTCGAGTGAACTTGACTAGGCGGCCATCGGCAATTTTAAGGGTTTGTTCGGCTGAAACTTTTTCCAGTATGGCATCAATCGCATCGGTATCTACGGTATCAGGATCTTCACCCATTAAGCCCAAAATGACCGCTTTACCAGTTCCATGGCCTTTACCTGTTTGGCCTAAGGAGCCAAACAGTTGCGATTGTAGTTCGTCAGTTTGTGCCAGCAAGCCTTGATCGCTTAAGTGCTGCATAAATAATTTACCCGCTTTCATCGGGCCAACAGTATGGGAGCTTGAAGGCCCAATACCGATTTTGAACATATCAAATACACTAATCATTGTTATTAACCTTTAATCAGTTTTTATTATTTTAGTCGTTTAAATTTTTTGGCGTTTTATTCTAGCGCTCGCAGTGAGTAAAAATTGTGCGGCAATGTTAGTTATCTCCCTGTAACGGGTCATTTTATTGGGAATTTCCTTAGGGAAATTAAAATTTAGCGGCATAATGGCGTTAATTTGGCAGACTAAGTTTGCAATTAACTGCGATTATACCAAGCAATATAGCCTAAGTAGCTGGTATTTTTATCTAGAGCAATGGCGCCATTTAACTGCAGTATCCCATACTTTTTACGAGATACTTCATTAGATTTTCTTATGCATAGTGGTTCAGATTAGGTGAGTTTATTGCAGCGTCAGTTATCAAGGTGTTGTTTTTAAATTTATCAACAATGACAGTGGTAATTAACATTTAACAGGATATTTTAGGAGTAAGCGTGAGTTATCTAATGATGGATTTGGCTGGCGTTACGGTCAGCGAAGAAGAAGCCGAGCTATTAAGCCACGATAAAGTGGGCGGCATTATATTATTTACACGCAATTTTTCTAATAAAGCACAATTACAGGCTTTGATTAAATCTGTTCGACATATTCGCCGTGATTTATTGATTGCGGTTGATCATGAAGGTGGCAGGGTACAACGCTTTCGTGAAGAGTTTACTCTGCTACCAGCCATGGGGGATATTTTGCCTGCCGCCAAGGGCGATATGGCGCTTGCGAAACGTTGGAGCCAAGAGTTAGGCTTTTTAATGGCGATTGAGCTTTTAGCTTGTGATATCGACTTAAGCTTTGCGCCAGTATTAGATGTTAATGGTATCAGTGATGTTATTGGCACTCGCAGCTTTAGCGCCGAACCTGAGCAAGTGACCAGTTTAGCTCACAGCTTTATTCAAGGCATGACTCAAGCGGGTATGGCGACAGTGGGTAAACACTTTCCCGGTCACGGCAGTGTAAAAGCTGATACCCATGTGGCGATGGCTGTAGATACGCGCACTAAAGAGACTATTTTTAATCATGATATGCAGCCTTTTAAGCAGTTAATAGGCCAACAGCAGCTAAATGGCGTTATGCCTGCCCATGTGGTTTATTCGCAAGTAGATCCAAATCCGGCAGGTTTTTCAAACTATTGGCTGCAACAGGTGCTGCGTAAAGAGCTTAAATTTGACGGGGTGATTTTCTCAGATGATTTAGGCATGAAAGGCGCAAGTTTTGCTGGCGATTATATTGGCAGAGCCCAAGCAGCATTATCAGCAGGTTGTAATATGATTTTGGTTTGTAATGATCCTGAAGGGGTTAAAACCTTATTAACCGAGTTTACTTGGCCTGAGCAATTGTCTGAATTTAAATCTGCACTCGCATTAAGAGCGAATGCTAAGCAGGTGATTAATGCCCTTGAACAGTCTGAGCGCTGGCAACATGCGCAGCAATTGGCAAAGCAAATATTAGCGGCAAAAAAATAATAGAAATTGAGCCTTAGATGATTTTTGAGCGGTTAAGTTTGGCTTGCTGTTAAACGACAGAGTTTGTTTGCAGTTGCACGATAAATTATGGCTGGTTAATTAACGGCCAGTCACACGTGAGACAATAGTAAAACCGCAGCGCCTATGTTACATATTGATACAGTGAGTTTGGCATGCGACCCAAGCTCACTGTCGTATTATTTTAAAAACTTTATTTCTAGGGCTTTTTTAAGTTTTACTAGAGACTTGTGATAACAGCTAATCCTATGATTAGCTGTTTTTTTTCTAGAGGTTTATAGTGGTTTGAGTTAAAAGCTTTTCAGCGTCCGCTCTTCAGTTGCGACTGCGTTTTCAACCATGGATTCAGGGCCGCTTTCTGCCTCAGTATCAACAATAGCATCAACAATAGCATCAAGATTGGTATCAGTAACCGCGGTATTTACCTCAGTGTCATCAAGCAATAACGCCACAGGACGAGTTTCCGTCGGTTGTTCCATTTTACGGATTTGCATCACAATGCCGAGCCTTGGATGATCAAAATAATGGATTTCACCACTTCTCACGCGGCGGTTTTGCACCATAGGAATCGATTGTAAAAATGGACTCATTACCTTGTCTATATCAGCTTGCTCAGTGTATTGAAAGTATTCACTGGACGCTGTTTGCTTTTGGATTGGCTGGCGCAGTGCTAAGTTGGTTTCAATAAACAAATAATGACTTAGGTAAATATTAATATTACCGTCTAATTCCCACACTGGAGTGGTTTGAGGCTCTGGCGCTAAACTGGCAAAACTTGAATTAAAATCAAAGCCTGAAAATTCATCCTCTACTTGCTCAGAAATAGCATTGCCAGAATATTCAAAGTCTTCAGAGTAATCTTTACCTGCAAAAATACGTATCGGTTTGGCACGATTACGAGATTGCATATCTTGTTGCCAAGTCAGGTGAAGTAAACTGCGCACGTTTGACTCGCGGCGTACCGCTTGGATGATTTCACCAAATTCACTTTGAGACTCAGCCAGTAATACAGGACCATCACCTAAATAGGCTTGCTGCTCACTCGCAGCAGCAATAGAAAATGGCACTTGGCTTGGAAAGGCGGTTTTGTTGGCGCTCACTAACGGATCTTGGCAGTCGATTTCGCTGCTACTCCAGTCAGTTGAGGTGCAGCCGTTTAAACCTAGTGCAACCCCGGTAATATCGTTACTGATCATTGGGGTGATCAAATCGATATTCTTTCGGTTTGGCGCCGCTGCATTATCGTCTTGCCACTTTTCGACACTGTTGGTTTGTCTTTCAAACACATATACTTCAACCTCAAACCATGTTTTAGCTTGGGCTTGCATTGGTGTCGATAGTGCCGATATAGCGGCAATAGAAAAAGCAATGTTACGCAGCACTATTTAGTTTCTCCAGTACGATGTTTATCAAGTTGCTCGAGCAAGGTCTTAATTAAGTCTAGTCGTTGCTTGCTGGTTTCAGCAGGCAAGGTGAACTTTAACTTATTTGGGCCTTCCATTCGATAAATTTGTGGCTGACTTTGTAATAAGCCAATGATAAACATTGGGTCAATTTTATGGTCGTCACTAAATTCAATGCTGCCACCTTTGGCATGCATTTCAATCTTTGTTGCACCTAAAGCTGTTGCCTGATGCTTATATAAGGTTAATTCCATTAAGTTTTTAGTCGGTTCTGGCAACATGCCAAAACGGTCAATAAACTCAACTTTTAACTCATCAAGCATGCGTTCAGTTTCGCAGTTAGCAATGCGTTTATAAAGCGATAAGCGCATATTAACATCAGAAACATAATCATCAGGCAGTAGCGCTGGAATGCGTAATTCAACTTCACACTGGGATTTAAGCATATAATCTAGTGAAGGCTCTTTACCTTCTTTTAATGCTTTTACTGCTGATTCAAGCATTTCCATGTACAAGCTAAAACCAATTTTAGAAATATGGCCGCTTTGTTCATCACCGAGTAATTCACCGGCGCCGCGAATTTCTAAATCTTGAGTGGCGAGCATAAAGCCTGCACCTAAGTCTTCTAAGGCATCAATGGCGGTTAATCGCTTACGGGCATCTGCGCTCATTAATTTAGGGTGCGGCGTCATCAAATAAGCATATGCTTGGTGATGTGAACGGCCCACACGACCACGTAATTGATGCAATTGTGCTAAACCAAACTTATCCGCTCTGTCGATAATAATGGTGTTAGCACTGGGAACATCAATTCCGGTTTCAATAATGGTGGTACACACCAGCACATTAAAACGTTGGTGATAAAATTCTGACATGACTTTTTCAAGTTCACGTTCGCGCATTTGGCCGTGGGCGGTAACCACTCGAGCTTCAGGCAGTAATTGGCGAATGTTTTCAGCGCATTTTTCAATGGTTTCGACATTATTGTGTAAGAAATAAACTTGCCCACCACGCAAAATTTCACGCAAAATAGCTTCTCTTACCGTGGCTATATCGTACTCACGTACAAAGGTTTTTACTGCTAAGCGCTTAGCCGGTGGGGTGGCAATAATGGATAAATCACGCATACCCGACATGGCCATATTTAGGGTACGTGGAATCGGCGTGGCAGTAAGGGTTAAGATATCGACATTAGCCCGCAGGGCTTTTATCTTTTCTTTTTGGCGCACCCCAAAGCGGTGTTCTTCATCAATAACCAATAAGCCTAAGTTTTCAAAGTTTGCTTCAGCCTGCAGTAACTTATGGGTACCAATGACAATGTCGACTTTGCCATCTGATAATGACTGCAGCACTTGAGTTTGCTCTTTAGCTGAGCGAAACCGCGACATCACTTCAATTACCATTGGCCAATCGGCAAAACGATCTTTAAAGTTTTCATAGTGTTGCTGTGCAAGTAGGGTAGTTGGCACTAACACCACCACCTGTTTACCGGCATTGACCGCCACAAATGCTGCGCGCATCGCAACTTCGGTTTTACCAAAACCAACGTCACCACACACAAGGCGGTCCATGGCCATTGGGGTTTGCATATCGCTTAGTACGGCTTCAATTGCAGTTTCTTGATCGACGGTTTCTTCAAAGGGGAAACCTTGTGAAAATTGGGCATATTCTTCTGCATCAATTTTTAGCGCATCACCCGGGCGAGCTTGGCGTCTAGCGTAAACATCCAGTAATTCAGCCGCCACATCGCGGATTTTTTCAATGGCTTTTTTCTTGGCTTTTGACCAGGTTTCATTACCCAGTTTATTTAATGTCGGCTTTTCATCGGCGCCAATGCTGTAACGGCTAATAAGGTGCAGCGATGATACTGGGACATACAGCTTATCGCCTGCGGTATATTCAAGTTGCAGGTACTCGGCCACTAAGCCGCCCGTATCTAAGGTGACAAGCCCCTGATAAAGCGCAACACCATGCTCTAAATGCACAATAGGCTCGCCGACTTTAAGCTCTGCTAAGTTTTTTACCAGTACATCTGAGCTAACTTGTTTTTGCTTTTCACGGCGACGACGCTGAGAAATTCGTTGGCCAAATAACTCTGTTTCACAAATTACGCTGATATCACCTTTAGGGGTGTCAAGTAACATGCAACCTTGTGATAACGGCGAGACGATTAAACCTATGTTGTCTTTAGCGGTTATAAAGGCATTTAAATGGCTAAATAACTTAGGTTTGATGTCAATTTTGCCAAGCAATTCAATTAAGGCTTCACGTCGCCCTTCAGATTCAGCGCTGAATAATAATTGTCCTTTAGTCTGACCTTGGGCCTTGGTGTACGCTTGCAGGTTAATTAACGGCTGTTTGAGCTTATGGTTGGCATTAACATCAGGCAGCCTGGCTACATTTGCCTGCTTGGCTTTTACAATAAGCTCAAGCTCGCCCTCGGCATTTTTGTTAGGCGTGCTAATTTGCGAGCGGGTGTATTTTTTAAAGGCTGCAAATAACTCATCGATGAGTATGTATAGCTCTTGGGGCGCCAGTAACGGTCTTAACGGGTCAACGCGGCGATCTTCATAGCGAGTTTTAATTTCAGTTAAATGATGCTCACTGGCTTGTTCAATATCCCCAAGGGTGATCAATTGAGTATCCTGAGGAAAATAGTCAAATAAAGTGGCGCACTCTTCAAAAAATAGCGGTAAATAGTTTTCAATACCCGCGGGCATTAAATTACGGCTCACTTGCTGATAAACCGATTCCGCTTCTTTTGAAATCACTTCAAAGCGGCGACGGTAACGTTGTCTAAAGCCTTCAATACCCGCTGTATCGGTAGGGAACTCTTTTGCGGGCAACATGCGTATTGAATCAATTTCTTCTTTTGAGCGCTGAGAGTCCACATCAAAATAGCGGATGGTTTCTACTTCATCGTCAAATAATTCAATGCGCAAAGGCTGGGAAGATCCCGTAGGGAAAATATCTAAAATCGAGCCACGGATCGCAAACTCACCATGCTCATATACTTGATCAACCAAGTAGTAGCCGGTGTCGGTTAGGTGCTGCCTAACCTGCTGTAAGCCGTAAATGTCACCTTTTTTAAGTAGCATGACATTGGAGGTTAAAAACGATTTTGGCGGTAACTTCACCATCAAGGTGTTCACCGGTACGATTATCACATTGTGATGTGACTGGCTCATTTTTGCCAAGGTTTCTAAGCGCTGTGAAATCAAGTCTTGATGGGGCGAGAAGCTGTCGTAAGGCAGGGTTTCTCTATCTGGGAATAAACACACATTGATGTCAGATTCTGCCAGAAGGTAACCCAGTTCAACCTCAAGCTGTAATGCGCTTGGGGTGTCATTGGTAACAACCAGACTAGTACCCGAATGCTGGGAAATTAGGCTAGAAAGCGTAATAGCTTGTGAGACCCCCCCCAGTGTTGTTAAGGTTTGAAACTGTTGGCCTTTTTTTACACTTGGCGGTGTTAGAACGCTAAAATTCTTCATTGAATATCTAACTAACTTCTTTTATAAAAGTGATAAATTTAGCCCGCAGATTGTGATCATCAAAACCAATCAGGCTTGGCTAAATTTGTATTGGCGATAGTTGATTAGCACCAGATTATGATAGCTATTATAAGCAAGCTTAAAACAATATGCAGGCAATATGTGTTATTTGGCTGCTTGTTGGCGAATTTGTTTGCGCTGCTGAAGCATTTTTTGCTGCACTGTTAAGCTGGCTTTAACCAGTTGCTCTACATCGGCATCTAAAATCTGACTAAAATCTAAGCTGACGGCATATTGTGGCTGATTTCTTTTATTATTTTGCTCTGCGTCATCATCAAAGTTAATGAGCTTGCATTGGCTCACCTGACAAAGACACAAAATGGCCACTAACTCGCTACTGATATAAATCGAGGTTTTAAAATACTCACCAATGGTCAGTGGCTTAGGGGTAATTAAACTGATGCCGCTACCACCAAAATGGCTGCCTTGGAATTTTTCACCGCTTTGGACTTCTTTTTCTAGCACATGATGCAGCACTAAATCTACTTTACGTGATTGCAGTTTAAGAAAGTCGACCACAGCTTTAGCATCGTTATCAATACTTCTTAATTGCAGTAAACAGCTTGCTTCTAACTCTTTGACTTCTGACAGTAATTTAAGCCCAACCGATTGCATCGAGCGTAAGTCTTGTTCAGACGGAATGCCTTGAGAACCTGACCAGTTTTCAAGATAAACAGCAAAGTCATGGGGCACGGTAAAATATGCATTGGATTCAGTTAACAAGGTTTGTCTCTTTATTTATCAGACTAATACCCCTATTATCATGCCCATCTTAATGATTTAGCAAGTTTTAGCCTTTGTGTTAAATTAAACTGCTGTTTTTTATTCCAATAAACACCAAGGATGCACTTTTCTTTATGAACTTTCGGTTTTCATTATTCATGGGCTACCGCTATTGGCGGACGCGTAAAGCCAATGCTTTTGCATCTTTCATTACTTTTTTTGCGGTATCGGGCATTTTTTTAGGGGTAGCCGCGCTGATCATTGTCAGCTCAGTGATGAACGGTCTAGAAGGTCAGCTTAAACAGCGAATTTTAGGCGCAGTGCCACAACTAACCCTCATTAATGATGCAGGCTTTAGTGATTGGCAAACCCAAGCTAAGTCGTTAACAACATTGCCGCAAGTACAAGGGCTCGCACCCACGGTGACCACTCAAGCTATGGTGCAATCAAGTAAAAATATCAGCGCAGTACAAGTGTATGGTGTGTTCCCTGAGTATGAGCAAAACCTTTCAGCCATCGTTGCCAATACCTATTCCAGCGCCTTTGAGCAGCTCACTCCAGGTAGTTACAACGTGGTGCTAGGCAGCGACCTTGCCAGAAAATTATCCATCAATGTTGGTGACAAAATCCGCATTTTAAGTGGCGATGGGGTGGTGTACTCACCATTAGGCCCCGTGCCAAGCCAGCGTAAATTTACCGTGGCAGGTTTATTTGAAATGGGCTCGCAAGTGGATGGAGTATTAGCCTATGTGCATTATCAAGATGCAAGACGGTTAATGCGTGTAAGCCCCAGTGAAATTAATGAATTACGGGTTTACTTAACCGATCCCTTCATCGCCCCTGAAATGGGCGTTACATTGACAGATAAATTAGCTCAGCAAGGCATAGCTATTGAAACCCGCGATTGGCGCGATGATTTTGGCCATTTATTTGCTGCGGTAAAAATGGAAAAAAACATGATGTCATTGATGCTCAGTTTAATCGTTGCCGTGGCGGCGTTTAATATTGTGTCGGCATTAGTGATGATGGTAATAGATAAAACCACCGATGTAGCAGTGCTAAAAACCCAAGGCTTAACGACGCAATCGGTGATGAACATCTTTATTGTTCAGGGCTCACTGAATGCCATTATTGGTTTGGCATTAGGCACCTTAGCTGGGGTCACAATTACTTTAAATTTAAATAGTATGCTTAATGTCTTGGGTATATCAGTACTTGGAGTAGGGCAAAATTTACCGGTGATCATAGCAAGTCAACAAATTATGGTCATTGTTGTTGGCACTCTTATCATGACATTACTTGCCACCATTTATCCCGCATTAACGGCTGCGCGAGTGCAACCTGCAACAGCCTTGAGATATGAATAATGAATAAACAACCAGTAGTTTTAGAAGTTAACAAGGTCACTAAGCAATTTCATGACGGTGAAACCACCACCAAGGTGCTTTCGAGCGTTGATTTAACGGTTTATCAAGGTGAGCAATTGGCCATTGTCGGCACCTCTGGCTCAGGTAAAAGTACCTTACTGCATATTATGGGCACCTTAGATATCCCAACATCTGGCACCGTGAAGCTAGATGGTGAAGACCTTTATCAGCTAAGCGCAGCTAGACAAGCTGAAGTCAGAAATAAAGACTTAGGCTTTATTTATCAATTCCATCACCTATTACCTGAGTTTTCTGCGCTTGAAAATGTCGCCATGCCAGCGTTTATTCAAGGTCGAGATAAAAAGCAATCGTTAGCTGAAGCTACAGCCTTATTAGAGAGAGTTGGACTAGGGCATCGTTTAGAGCATATTCCTGCGCAGCTTTCAGGCGGCGAGCGCCAACGTGTCGCCATTGCACGGGCGCTGATTAATAAACCCAAGTTAGTATTGGCCGATGAGCCAACCGGTAACTTAGATGCCAGCAGCGGCGATAGTGTGTACGAACTGATTCGTGAGCTTGCTCAGCAACTGGGCACAGCCTTTGTAGTGGTAACCCATGATTATAAATTAGCAGCGAAAATGGATCGTCAATTAACCATGAAAGACGGCGTTTTACAGCAAGTAGCGGAAGAGAAATAATGAAGTCATTACTGCCACTGGTTATCGGTTGGCGTTTTTATCGCGCAAGACAATCTAACGGCTTTATTGGCTTTATTTCATTTGCCTCCACCGCAGGTATTGCGCTGGGTGTGGCAGTGTTAATTTTAGTGTTATCAGCCATGAATGGCTTTGAACGTGAATTAGAGCAGAGGTTATTAGGCGTTGTTGCACATGGTGAACTGCTGAGCGTTAACGAGCCATTACATGACTGGCAAGGCATTGCAGAAACGGCTAAAAGCATGCCAGAAATTGTTGCTACCGCGCCATTTATTAAAATGCAGGGCTTGGTACAAAAGCCGGGCGGCTTTCAAGGGCTAGAGCTTAATGGTATTGAGCCAGAACTTGAAAAAGAGGTTTCAACCATTGATGAATTTATGCCAGCACAGGCGTGGGCCTCTTTAAGTACTCACTCCAACAACATTGTCGTTGGTCGCAGCTTATTAGACAAACTTGGTTTAAAGGTCGGTGACACCTTATCAATGTACACCCCAGATATGGGGCAAACCAATAAGTTAACTGCGGCGAAAAGTCATCGCTTTGTGGTTGCTGGTGTGTATGACTTGGGTGGAGAAATAGAATCAACTCAAGCCTATGTGTCTTTGCCGTATCTTGCTGAAGTACTGAAACTGCCTGTGGGCTCAGTGACAGGCCTGCGCATTACGGTTAATAAAGTTTTCAGTGCGCCGCGCATTACTCGCGATTTGGGTTATGCACAAAATCAGTATTTGCATTTAAATAACTGGACTCGTTCACAAGGGCATTTATATCAAGATATTCAGCTGGTTAGAATGGTGATGTATTTGGTACTTGCACTGGTGATTGCCGTGGCTTGTTTTAATATTGTTTCTACTTTGGTGATGGCAGTGCGAGATAAAAGCGCCGAAATCGCTATTTTGATGACAATGGGATTAAAGCGTGCCCAAGTGATGGCGATATTTATTATGCAAGGTGCACTCAATGGTGCTTTAGGTTGCACTATTGGCGCTGCTATAGGCGTGACATTGGCACTTAATCTGAGTGCGTTTGCCAATGCTGTTGAGCAATTTTTTGGGATTAAATTACTAGAATCTGATATTTACTTTATCGACTTCTTGCCGTCACAGCTACAGCAACAAGATGTGTTAGTGGTTGTCGGTATGGGCTTTGTGATGAGTTTACTGGCGACTATTTATCCGGCCTATAAAGCAACCAAAATAGCGCCAGCAACGGCATTAGCAGGGCGATGAATTGACTAGGTGTTAGGTGTTGAATCACTGCCTTGAAAAGCAGAGATAAAAACGCGCTCTAGCGCGTTTTTTATTGGTTAAAATTTATTTTCAATTGCGTAACTAGGCGCTTACAACAAGCACTGACAATTGGCTATGAGAATAGGCTATGACAATCGCTATTGATAACATCAATTAAAACAGCGTTCCAAACTCAGTCTAAACACATCAGTTAAACAAGCTTTTAAAGTAATGCCAAATCCCTAACGAGGTATCAGGAAACAAGTCGATACCTAAGGCAGACTTTAATAAATACAGAGCTAACAAACCAAATAACATGCTGAAAAGTATAAAACCGGTGACAGTGGTAATCATCATCACTAGCGATATTCGTTTTTCGCGGCGAGTATAGGCGCGTTTGTTTTTACCTAATAATAAGACGTAATAAAAACGCCATTTAATAAAAGGAAACTTAAAGGTGCCACGGCTATCAAGAAAGTGACCACCCCAAGTCGATGGACCCAAGGCTTGCTTAATCGCATTGAGCTGCGCATCAGTAAAACTATCAGCAATATCTGACGGCGAACGCTTAAGCATTTTTGCAATGAGAGGATCTTGCCTAATAGACTTAGGCGAAGCCGCTGTCACTTTAGGTTGAACTTCATTGTTAATGTCAGTTTTAGCGGTTTTTTTAGCTACATCCGTATTGCTTTGTGGCATATATTTTCCATAATTATCAAACAAAATAGCAGTCATTGTATTTTGGTATCAGCCAGTTATTAGCGTAAGGTCGGCTTTATTATGACTAAGATAAACCTGATTTTAATCTAGCATAGAATAAACCCTAGAATACGCCCCAAAAATTTATTTTTACCACGAGGAGTTTGAATGGATGAGGTAAAGCAGGTTATTAACTTTTGGTTTACTGAAATTGAGCCTGCCCAATGGTTTAAAAAAGATGTTAGCTTTGATGAATTAATTCGCACAGGCTTTGGTAAGTTACATACTCAAGCCATAGCGGGGGAATTATGGTTATGGCGTCAGCATCTGCAAGGGCGCTTAGCTGAAATTATCATATTGGATCAGTTCTCCCGCAATATTTACCGTGATGATGCTCGAGCATTTAGCGCTGATCCCATGGCATTAGCCTTAGCCCAAGAGGCCATTTTACAGGGGCTTGATCAACAATTAACCGCAATCGAGCGAACTTTTTTGTATATGCCCTATATGCACAGTGAGTCGTTAAAAGTGCATCAACAAGGGTTAGCGCTATTTAAAAGTAATGGGCTTGAATCTAATTATCAATTTGAATTAAAACACTTAAAAATTATTGAACGTTTTGGCCGTTACCCCCATCGAAATGAGTTGCTTGGTCGAACATCAACCATAGAAGAATTAGCTTTTTTAGCACAGCCTGGTTCGTCTTTTTAGTTTTATGGCGTATCGACGAGTGCGAAGGTTTGTTTAAAAGACTTTAGTCACGCAGCACAAACCATAAAATTTTTTTAATAATTTTTTAGAGGATTTTCTTTTCATTATTTGTACTACCTAATCTAAATTTTAAGTTTTTGGGAATCATATCTTTGCCCCTAATTTGTTGAACAAGTGTGCTGGTTGAAGATACAGGGCGGATTATTCGAGAAGATAAACGCGGCGTCATTAGCGCGAGTAGTCAGAATATCCTCAATAGGCTGAACATTCCCGCAGAGAATAGGCTTAAAATCACCACTGAGTTTGGCGCTTTATTCAAAGGTGCAGTAGGGGCGTTACCTGCATTAACTGACTATTGTGAGCATTTAGACCGTAAACGACGACAAGGTGCAGCTAACTGTCAGCGCTGGTTGTGCGCTTAATAAATCATTTCTTAATCTCAAATAACAGCATTTTCCACTTGATAGATATCAAGCTTTTTTGCTGTGTTGAATTTAGTTTATGAGTTAATTTTGGCGATTAATGATGAAATATTCAGTCCTTTGACAGGGATCGTCCATCAGTAAATGAATGTAGGTGTTGGCAACTCAAAACGAAAGGCGATATGTTATAACTTCTAAATGATGGGTGGCTTTTTAATTCTCTGCAACAGCGGCTGCAATTGGGCTAAAACTAAAGCAAGCAGCAATAAGCATTGCTGCTCCCAATGTCTTTTTCATGGTATATCCTTTTAGATTAATTGCTCTCAAATTACCTATAAGTAATCTGAGTTTTTACTTGTAAACTTTTGTAATTTTTTACTGTATTTGTATTGTTAATGGCATCCATCAATACATTGGCATTTTGGATCACTTTAGGGCATAACCACCTGAATAAATTATCTTTTCGACCAAAGTGAAATGCCCCAAACTGGCTCGGCAGATGTTGACAATTAAGCACATACAAAAAGTCAGTAATATGGATGAAAAAACAAAAAAAAGATGCAACCAATCATAACACTGGTTGGTTGCATCTTAGTTGCTCTTAGCGGTTTTTACTGTGGATTCAAACCTAAAATTTTCAATACCTTAATGAAGTTATCACGACGCTCTTCAACGTTGTGTACATCACCAGTATCACAGGTTAAATCAGGACAACCTCGGTTAACGATGCCTGATACGTCATCAATAAATTGAGTACCCTGCATACCACCATCAACATACTTTTTAAGTTCATTGTGGTAATTCCAGTTTTGATACAAGCCGCTTTCATCAGGATAAGCTTGTACTGAGGTTACCCAATAAAATAGACCTGCTATCCATTTTATTTCTCGGTTTTCTTCAGAGCTACAGATCAACCCTGGATTTGAACAGAGATCTAATTCGGCATACAACGGGTTTTCTGGTGGAGCTTCTACAACTACGCCATCAATCGTTGTACCAATGGTATCGGGGTCTACATGCGAACGGCCCATGTAGTGGTTCAGCGTACCGAAGTTTTGACGACCCGTAGTTTGAATCACACCACGGCCCCACCAGCCACAGCCTTGAACACTTTCTTGGCTACTGCCGTCCCAGATAAATTTACCGGCTTTTTGGCCTTCGTAAACTTTACACTCTTCACGTTCCCATACTTGCTTCGAACCATCGATAGTTTCTGGCACTTCATTACAATGGCCATTGTTACTCCAACGACCAACAGCGCCATTGACTAGTAGGCCACGCTCTTCCAGTACAGCATCAGGTGTTGCAAATACTGGAGCTGGAGCGCCATACCACTGAGCATGAGTGAAAGCGCTCACTTCCATCTTGTTGTCACGTGGACAAGAATAAGCATGATCTAAACCAGAGATCGGGTTCACACCGTAATCGGCATATTGCTGACCTAGCTGACCACAACTTGCTGACATCGGGTAGTCCGCAGGAGCCCCCCACTTTGTTTCAGACCAGTTGTTTTCATCACAAGCATTGTAGCGAATCGTTTCTTGCATACTTTGTGCTAAGAATGCGGCGATGGCGATTTTCGCATATTTGATATTCGTCTCGTCATCAGCATTCTCATCAATCAGCCAGAACTTATTGCCAGCAACACCGATGTTATGCATTGCACTTAACCCATCAAGGAAGTCTTCCCATTTATATACTGTCGATGGGATCCACTGTGATTGTGGAGTTTGAAATAAGAAGGCTTCATTGTTCATCGCATCTTTAGCCGCCAAGAGTTGGCGATTCAACTCTTCGATTGCGGTTAATGGCCCTTCATGAGAGTCATCACCAGCATAATAAAGCGGAACTTGCGCATGTTGGTAGTCTTCGATTTTGCTGGTTAGCTCAGAACTATCTTGGTCAAACTTGATAGCAAAAACGTTACTAAAGGCAGCTTTACGCAGTTGACGTTCTGCTGTTGTTTGACCCATAAAGTACTGCGCAGCTTGGGCTGTTGGGATATCAGCTAACATTACTGGCGCTTTAACGTAGTCACTGACTTGCTTAACGTACTCAAGAGCGTTATGCCATTGGTCACTATCTAGCGCTGGGGTTGCACTCGATTTAGTGTAAACAATGAAATCCGCCTTATTGCTTGATTCTGGCTCGTAAAGTTCGAAATCTTTTAGCATATCTGCAGAGTATTGCGATGCAGAATCCCAAACAGACTGACGACCAGAATGTTTGTTATAAGCGAAGTCACCAATACTTACTGTCCAACCGAATGTCGCTTGTGGCGCAAGGGTTGAGATCACTAAGTTATATGCTTGAGCCCAGCCTTTTGCATCATTTGTCAGTGCATTAACGTCATCGATGTCAAGATCAGCACCAGTGAAATCAATCGCTTGAATTAAGGCTTGTTTTACTGCAATAGAACCTAGGCCTTTTCCTTTGTCCATTGTGGCTTTATCAAGCACATCACCTTTGATAATAATCGATGATGTTTCAGCATTTTCACTTGCTTCAATCAAAGCGATAAAGCTGCTAGTTAATTGAGTAAGATCGGCAATCTCATCACTCGTTACCGTTTTAATAACTATTGAGCTAGGTGCTGATGTTGATGGACTTGCTACAACTAAATGATTTGGCCAACCAGCCACTTCCAAGTTAATCGGATCTAATGGATTCGGTAATGAAAGCAGCGGAGCTGTTCCTGGTGCAGTGCCATCACAGTTTAAATGATGGCCCCATGAACTATCGCTACCTGGTGTTGATTGAGTCCAATAAATCGCTTCATACGCGATGTTATTGTTTACCATGATGTCACCACCACCAGCATGATCGCCACGGGTCCAGTCTGGGTAAACATTAAAATCATCACATAACTCACCAACAGGTGGCGTTATCGGCTCTCCTGGTATTCCTGGCTCCAATGGCGAATCAGGTTCTTGTGGCTGCGTAGTAGGATCTTCAGGCTCGCTTGGTTCAAGGATTGGGGTCCCCTCGCTCGGCGGTAATACAATAGGTCCACCTGGTATACCTGGCTCCAGTGGGGAATCAGGATCTTGTGGCTGCGTAGTAGGATCTTCAGGCTCGCTTGGTGCAAGGATTGGGGTCCCCTCGCTCGGCGGTAATACAATTGGTCCACCTGGTATTCCTGGCTCCAATGGCGAATCAGGATCTTGTGGTTTGGCAGGGGTACCTACTGACTCATCTGGCGGAAGAATAGGATTGCCTTCGCTAGGTGGTAATACGATAGGTGGATTACCATCATCTGGACAATCGGTTAAATCCCAGAACCATGTACTATTTGCAGACGGTGTTTCCCAAACGCCAGGATTATTTTTAGCGATAAAACACTCACCTTTATATGAGACCATATCACCATTATTTACTTTGGTTTGTCCCGGAATAAATGGCGTCACGTCGCCTGGCTCTGGGCTAGGCCCTGGTCCTGGCGTTGGATCTGTATCACCAATGAGTTTCCATGGTGAATCCCATTCATTGGGGTAGTCAGCTGCTGGACTCTGACCAGGATTGGCCCACCACTTAGCTTCATACAATTTATCGTTTACAGTGACCTGAGAACCACCAGAATATGACTTACTGCTGTCATAAGGCTCTGCGGCGTAGAGGTAACTGCTAAATAGCACACTGGCTAATACCCCGGCTAATTTACTTCTTTTAAACATATACTTAAACCTATTAATTATTATGGATTTATCTTGTTGAATAACGTTGGCGAATATGAAGATTCGACGTTCAAACAGCACCTCAATTTGCAATTATTTAGTTGTGATAATTCATCACAACGAATTATTACATTTGCTCTTGATTAGCCCTCAAGTCGTTCAGCATTGCTTACCTGATGATTTATGTACCTCCTAGATAACTCTTTATGGTTGTAAACCCCTTCTGCCGTACATCGGCAATAATGCGGGGGCGTTTGTTACCTCCAATGCATACCACCTTCGCTGCGCGAGTGTACTTTTGATGGCTTTAATTAGTGTAAATCCATAAATATAAAGGATTTATTTTATTGATATAACAAAAGTCAAATACCGGTTCAATGACTTAATGGGACATGCCGCTATTTCGAGGCATTGATTTAACCTTTTCTGCATATTTCTTGTGGAAACACACAAAGCAACCAACACCAAACCCAAAGCTTTTAACTAACAATTCAATATGTTGCGATCAAAATGTGACCACGTTTGGTTTACATGGTTGTTGTGATTTGATAGGGGAGACCAAGAGTAAATCAGGCTGAACGACAGCGAGCTTGGCATCCTCGCCAAGCTCTCGGAATAAAGAATTAACATAATTAATATGGCCACCCATTCTAGTTAGAATTAACAAGGCCATCCATTCTCGTTGGCTAAATGTTAAACACCCTACTAGGCTTTAGTTATTGCTCATTACTTAGAATTAACATGGCCACCCATTCTAGTTGGCTAAATGTTAAACACCCTACTAGGCTTTAGTTATTACTTAATTTTCGGTAATTAATGATGGCCAGACCTAGAAAAACACTCGTGAGTTTAGAA
>NZ_JAUORC010000032.1:0-56574 GCF_030547465.1 Shewanella sp. 5_MG-2023 | reverse complement strand
CAGCATGTTAATAAACGGTGACCTTCCTACAGAGGACTTTCACCTCATTAGTTCATGCCCATGCTGGGCGTACACAAACAAATTATGGCAGGGACGCACAAACAACGTGCGCCCCATATTTGAAGCGTTAGGCAGCAAAGGAAAGCTAGGTGAGTAGTTTCAACATTAGAGCCTTAAATAAAGATGATTGGTCAACATACAGAGAGCTTCGTCTTCTTTCCCTTCAAGACTCTCCAGACTCTTTTGGTAGTAGCTATGAAAAAGAGTTTTCCTTTTCTCGTGATGAATGGGTTTCTCGTCTTGACCTAGATAATATGGCCAAACCTGCTCTGCCACTTGTTGCAGAGCTTAATGGAGTTGCAGTTGGTCTAGCTTGGGGGTTACTTCATAATCCTCAAGATAAAACCGCTCATATTTATCAAATGTGGGTTTCTCCGAATGTTCGTGGTCAAGGTGTAGGTGGTTTATTGCTTAAAAACATCATAGCGTGGTCAAATGAACTTAATTTAGATTATGTTTCATTAGCGGTAACAACCATTAATAAAAATGCAGTAAAGTTATATGAAGCCTATGGCTTTGAGCCTTACGGTGCATTAGAAGCTCTTCGTGAAGGTTCAGCATTATCTGTTCAGCCCATGAAATTGAAACTGTGTGCAATAGCTGCCTAATCGGGTAGCCGGAGGTATCTAACCTCCAGCCCCCACACCACCCTGCATGCGGCTCCGCACAGGGCGGTTCATTTAGAACACCTAACTTACTTTCTGGTTAGGATAATGAACTGCGATCCATCCATCTCTTAGTGAACATAAACCCGCTTTCTTAAGATACTCATTACTAATGATAATGTGAAACGCAAGATTTAGAGCTTAAGCACTGACAAGCTTTTGTCCAGGAATGGGTTAGGGGACTAGCAACTTCTTGCTCTAAAAGAGCCATACAAAATTTAAATGAGACATATTTTTTCTTTTATTTAGTTGTATAGGCTAGGGCACTTTGCTAATTATAATCTGAAATGGTGAGGGGAGTTAGACCGATAAAAAGTATTGATACTATAAAATATGATGAGCAATAAACGTCGATATTACAAATAAAACTCATAAATATAATAGTTTTTAGCGATGGGTAAACCACCTTTCAATGAGCTTGTTTATAGTTAGAACACATTATTTCTACGATTAATTCGCATCACACTGCGAAGTAGTTGGTTAGTAAATGGATTCCAAATGACTGCATTTTAATACTATTCCTAGAAAATATTTTAAATATTAAAGACTATCTTTTATGACTTAAATAAATAACTAAATCAATAGATTAAAGTTTTTAATAGCATTTAAAACGTTATCAGCATTAAATGATTTCAAGGTTTAAGGTTATTCTATCAACTTGTAGTCTATTGACGGATACCACTTTACTCAGAGCATTTTCTATCCATTTATTAAACAAAAATGAATAATTTTTAGTGTTTATTATCACTATTAACAAAGCCTATAAGACCCCATATAGCAATAAAAATCAATAATATCAGTGCTATACAGCGAGAACGGTTTGAATAATTCATAGCTAAGACCCACACAAAAATTGTAATATTTCCCCATTAATTATTGAGGCTAAATGCTTGTGTAATGCATTTGGTATGATAATTTTAAACATTAATTTCAAAGTAAAAATTGTAGTTATTTTAGACTTTCACATTAGTAATGCATAAAATTGATATAACTTGAAAAATTAGCTAACAAATTATCTGTTTAGTGTAATTAACAGTTTTGCTGTACCTGGAAACTAACTATAGAAAATCAGTAGTGTTAAGTCATTAACGGTAAATTTATGTGTCTCAGTTTAAATTATATAGGCCATTGCCTTAGCCATAGGCTCAGATTTCACGTAGCGACGCCTAATTAACGAGCGTTTATTCATTTGAGTTAGCTTGGCTAATGTTAACCAATTAATGATAATCTCATATTTTTCATCAATTTAGAGTAAGCGATAATTATTAAGTATAGGTATTCGAGTTTACAAATTACACCAATGAGAATGTCAGAATAATAATTATGTATACCTACGTAGTAAATCAAAGCATTAATCTGCAACTAAAGCATACAGAGTAAACTCTAAAAACCGGACTCAATTCAACTGTAGTTATCCCAAGTAGCGCATAGTTATTGGTATAAGGGTATTGAAAAAGCTCATGGCGCCGTAAGATCCCGATCTAAGTCGCAGACATCACAAGGGCAAATAAAAATCTCATTGCGCCGTAAAATCTCGATCTAAGTGGCAGGGCTCAGTACGAACTTTCGAATCCTTAAAGGCATAAGCTATTTAACTTATATGACTTTGATGACTGCTTCATAGTAGCAATAAAGTTCCAAGGTATTGTTTATATACAAATTAAATTTATATTTAAATTAATAAATGATCATAAAGTTCATGAACTTGCATGTAGTGAGCATTTTAATCATGGATCTAACGGTAGTAGTTCATGAACTAAATGCTGGAAAGGCGAACACAACTCATAATGCTGAAATAGTAAACAACTAACTCTTCTCGTATTAGTCATATTTTTCACTACTTCGTGATGAATTGTGATGAATTCTATTATGTATCGCTCTATTTGATTGATTTTTAACTCCTTAAGCAAGAGGCACTCAAAGCCTAACATTAGTTAAACTAATTAATCTAGTTCTCCCTCACGATGAAATCGGTTGATTGTCATGCCGATAACTTAATACTCCCCCTTGGAGTTTTAGCTAGTTTCGATGATAAGTTGACTCACTTTCCCCTAAAGTTCGTTATAGCAATGACTTAACTCAGAGAAAGCAATAAGCGTAAAATTTATCACGATTAGGTTACTAGTGCTCACAGCGAAAGTACTTTTCTTCATAGCTATTGATTAATAGTTGTGCTTTCTTAATATTAGCTTTAAATCTCTTCACTAAAACTGTTGCGATATAAACATCTAACGCTTCAGAGCATTCACTACTCGTTTCATGTTCTTTTGAACACCAAACATAAAATTCATCTTGTAAAAATGTGAACCTTTCGTATAATTTTTCTTTGATAAAAGTATTAAAGGTATGGAATTTTTTTTCATACTCTAAGCCTTCTAGCTCTTTGTATTCAGGCATATGCTGTATGCAAAATAGTCTAATAAGATATGGTAAGTACCCGTCATACCTAGTTGCAAGCATTTTGTCAGGTGGTGGAATTGGCATGTCAGTATAGTCACTAAAATCTAGAGTTGAGTACTGTTTAATTTGATGCTTTACCAACTCTTCACAGTACGTTAAAACTTGAATTCGATGTTGATTGTTTAACTTTGAAATGTTGTGAATCTTATAGTTACAGATCAAGCTAAGTTCGTTATTATTATTTTGTGGTTCAATATCAATAAATTCATACTTCTTATTTGAAGTAATGAGTTTGGGTTTATATCGATAGACTTTTTCAGCACTCCACCTGTCTTTTACCATCTTGCAGTGAAACTCGATAATTTCCTCTAGATTGTTTTTAGAACCTAGGCTTTCAATACTAAAATGCTCATTTAATTTCGCTGACTTAACATATTCCGGTAAGGCGCATTTACCTGACTTTTTCATCAAGTACTCTACAGTACGTATTGCAATAGGTGTAGTGGTTTAGCAAAACTGGCCACTACTTTGTAGTTAATTGGTGTGTTTGGCATAGCATAAGTTATCAGAAAATTCAGCTGCACTTGTTCATCGTAACTCGGAAATGTCCATAAATGAGTTAGTAGCTTGACTAATTTAAAGAATTCTATGCACGGAATTACCATGTTTAATCATTAAGAATGTTGACTTTATTACCATTCAGAAATATAGTCAATCTTAGTTAGCAATTGCAGCTTTCATTTACATTATTTCATTGCAAGTAATTGAAACTAAACGACTAACTTTAAATTTAATACGGAAGCCTTGGCTTCAAATCCCTATCTCTCTGCCATATTAAATGAGAAAGCCTTATCAGAAATGATAAGGCTTTTTTGTATTTGTAGCATTTGAACCCAGGGTTCCTGTTTATAAGAGCACTATCCCTTTGCCATATTGAACGAGTAAGCTTGATCAGAAATGATAAGGCTTTTTTATATTTGTAGCATTTGAACTAGGGTTCCTCTTTATTACAAGCAAGCTATCCCTCCGCCATATTAAATATGAAAAAAAGCCGTTGATTATCAACGGTTTTTTTTTGGCGTTAGAGAGGCTTTCCAACAGGATTGACTCAGACAATGTACCTGCTTTTTACATTAGCAGAGCCCCCAATAACGTGTACTACACACGTATCTGCTTAGCCTAATCCTTATGCGATAATGCGCTCTAAAAATACCACCTAGCATTGAGAGACAAACGCTTGTAAACGTGAGGCTTATTTTATGTACTATATGGAAAAGTTAGAAAACTGGTGCGTGCTCCACTTCTAGTCAAAGGTAGTCTTCGTAGTTCGCCAGCGATGAATAAAGCTTTAAATAACTCTGCGACAGACCTTATTGGTATTGCACGAAGGATGGCCGTCGATTAATTGCAAACCCAACTTATGGAATGCCCCTGACCGGACAGGCAACTGGTAAGCCTGCATTAGACATAATAGCTTTGGTTTGAACTGGTATTAACACCAAATGTGATCTTTACAGCCGGTAAAGAGAGCGTTCCTAAATAAAGTGCGTTGAGTGTGGTATTTAAAATCGTTTTGGGGTCGGGCAGGTATGTGTTTAAGAAACGCAGGGCGTAATCGATTAAGCCAGCAACAGAACTGGGCTTTATGAAGTTCTGTTGCTGGCGATCAGCTAAGTTTTAGCGTTAATAAACTGTGGTTATTGATTAAGTTTGATTGCTAATAATTGATGATGGGCTGTTATATAAAGCATTGAGTAGTCTTCATTAAAGGCGACATTGGCAGCAATACTGGGTAAATTTATACGGGCCAGTAATTTTCCTGACGGGTTAAATAAAAATATGCCTTTTGGCCCTGTAGCAAAGATAATTCCGCTTTGGTGTATTTTTAGGCCGTCCGGTAAACCGTGTGAGTCATCTCTAACAGCAGATAACTCATAAAACACCTTTTTATTCATAACCAGCAAGTTTTCATCAAGTTGGTACTGATACCATGTCGGTTTGCTGGGATCAGATGCCGCAACATATAATGTGCGTTGATCGGCTGAAAGGGCTATGCCGTTAGGGTAGAGGATACTATCGTCGATTAGTGTTAGCTGTTTATTTTTATCTAACTTGTACACGCCTTGAAAACTCAGCTCTTTGGCTGGGTCATTTAGTTTGCCTACTAAACCATAAGGTGGATCGGTAAATAATAAGCTACCGTTACTGGCTAACACGCCGTCATTAGGACTATTCAGGCGTTTACCTTGAAAAGAATCGGCTAAAACCTCGTATTCACTACGCGGCATGTTTAATGAACTGCGCATTTTTGCAATTTGGCGACTGCGAGACTGCATTAATATTAAGGCTTTGTCTTGGCTAATAACTAGTCCATTAGAAAACCCGCTGTTCTCTAAATACTCAGTTAACCCATGTTGGTGATGATACAGATATACAATATTTTTTGGAATATCTGAAAAGAGTAACCCGTTATTTCTGACTGACCACACTGGTCCTTCAACCCATTCAAACCCATTGGCTAATACGTTAATTGGTTGGCTGGTATCTAAAACACTTAATGCTTCGTTTGAGTAAATTGTATAAATATCAGACTGTATTTTTGATGCTTTACTTTTAGAAAATGGCTTTTGTTCTAGTGTGTTAATATGCGCTTTATTGGCTGAAATGGTGCTTGAATTTGAACTGCCAGCCATTAAAAGTAAGCTGCTTATTAAGATAAACGTCCCTTTACCCATCTAAACTCTCCTATTTTAACTTTTGTTATTTTTTATGGTGATGCTGTGTTTTTTACGATATTCACTATTTTGTGAGCAGCATTAATTGCATTAAGTTAATTGTTAACAATTTGTGTGGTCTGTGATAACTTATCACAATATGATCACATTTGAATAGTGAATTGAATTAGCCGATGCGGAAATGTATTGGTTAATTATTCATGGCAGGGAATAAGGACAAGTACCTATTTTTTGCTGCTTTATTAATCGCTTATTTTAAATGCTTTATTTTAATTGATAATTTTATAGAAGGTCATCATGCAGCAAGAAAATAGCTTATTTGATCCAACGGAGCACCCTCATCGACGCTACAACCCTATGACTGATGAATGGGTGCTTGTGTCTCCACATCGTGCCAAAAGACCCTGGCAGGGCCAAGTTGAAAAAGTGGATGAGCAGGATAAAGCAGCCTATGAATCAGGATGTTATTTGTGTGCGGGTAATGTACGAATTAATGGTGAAGTTAATCCTAAATATACTAAAACATTCGTATTTGAAAATGACTTTGCAGCCTTAAAAAAAGATACCGTCAAGTTTGAGCAAAATGATCCTCTATTTAAACTGAAAACCGAGCAAGGTGTTAGCAGGGTGATTTGTTTTTCACCTGATCACAGTAAAACATTACCCCAATTATCTATCAAAGAGTTAACTCATGTCGTTGAAGCATGGAAGCATCAAACTGAAGAGTTGGGTAAGCATTATCAATGGGTGCAAGTGTTTGAAAACAAAGGGGCTGTGATGGGATGCTCTAACCCGCATCCACATGGTCAAGTATGGGCACAAAATCAATTACCGACTTTGGCGCAAAAAAAGCAAAACGCGTTTAATCAGTATTATTCCGATCATAGCAGCAATCTGCTTGCTGATTATGTTGAACGTGAATTAGCAGAAAAAACGCGTGTTGTGGTTAGTAACAATGACTGGGTTGTGGTGGTGCCATATTGGGCGGCATGGCCGTTTGAAACCCTGTTATTACCCCGTTTCTCTATACAAAGAATGACTGAATTATCCCCAGAGAAGCAAGTTAGTCTAGCGGATATTGTTAAACAAATTACCATTCATTATGACAACTTATTTAATTGCTCGTTTCCTTATTCAATGGGGTGGCATGGTGCACCATTTGATGGAAAAGATCATCCAGAATGGACCTTGCATGGCAGTTTTTGTCCGCCTTTATTACGCTCGGCGACGGTGCGTAAGTTTATGGTGGGATATGAAATGATGGCTGAGTCGCAACGCGATCTTACACCAGAACAGGCTGCAGAACGATTAAGAAGCGTGTCTGCGGTTCATTATAAATCTAACTAGTTATAATTTGCAGGTTAACCATGAATAATGAATTAATAAATATAGTAAAACAAACTTTCTCACAGGTGTTTGGATATCAAGCTAGCCATGTTTTCCAAGCACCAGGAAGAGTGAACTTGATTGGTGAACATACTGACTATAACGATGGTTTTGTTTTACCAAGTGCCATTAATTTTGCCACTGTAGTGGCCGCGAGTCCCCGTGAAGATAATCGAGTACGAGTGATATCAGTTGATTATGATAATGCCGAAGATGAGTTTTTAATTGATGACGATATTAGTCAATCACCACAAACCTGGGCTAATTATATTCGCGGTGTGGTGAAGCATTTGCGCTTAAGAGGCTTAACCTTTAATGGTGCAGATATTGTGGTGAGCGGCAATGTGCCACAAGGGGCGGGTTTAAGTTCATCTGCTGCATTAGAGGTGGTTATTGGATTAACTTTTAAGTCGTTATTTGATTTACCGTTAACAGCGCAAGATATTGCTTTAAATGCCCAGCAAGCTGAAAATCAGTTTGTTGGTTGTAATTGCGGTATTATGGATCAGTTGATTTCTGCGCAGGCAGAAAAAGACCATGCTTTGCTCATTGATTGTCGTTCACTTGAAACCCAGTCGGTATTGATCCCTGATAATTGGCGAATTTTAATTATTAACTCTAATCAGAAACGTGGCTTAGTTGACAGCGAGTACAATACTCGACGTCAGCAATGTGAACAGGCCGCTGCATTTTTTGGGGTAAAAGCGTTACGTGATGTCAGTATTAGTCAATTTGAACAGCGTAAGCCAGGTCTTGCCACTATAACCGCTAAACGCGCACGACATATTATTACTGAAAACCAACGTACTATAGATGCAGCAGAAGCGATTCGTCAAAGTAACATGCCTTTACTCCAGCGCTTAATGGCTGAGTCGCACGCGTCAATGCGCGATGACTTTGACATTACTACTTCTGAAATAGATGCATTAGTGGACATTATGAAAACCGCCGTAGGTGAATTAGGTGGTGTTAGAATGACGGGTGGCGGCTTCGGCGGTTGTGTCGTTTCGATAGTGCCCGAAAGCTTGATTGAACAAGTCGTTAAGGCGGTAAATGCACAATATACTCAACGCAGTAATTTAACCGCATCAATATTCATTTGTACTGCAGAGCAAGGCGCGCAACAACTTTAGTTTCATCTTGGTTTGTTATGGTTTTTTAGCTATTAATAAATCGCCCGATAGCCAGTAAGCTATCGGGCGATTTTTTGCTAATTTTTCCTGCGGTCTAGCTGATTAGTTTCCAATTTTGACCCATTGGCCTGCGGCAACGTTATGTTGTTGTAACTGGCTGTTATCCCGCCACGTTACTGTGATTGTTTTTACCTTATCGGTTTCACCCAAACCAAAGTGGGCTATGTTCATCAAACTTTGTGAATGTGCAGCACTTATAGAGCCCACAGTAAAGACCTGTTTGTATAATTTATCTTTTGCTTGAGTAGTGTGTTTGTGATGATATTCAATTACTATTTTTGCGCCTAATGGGTCAATACCTGTAGCACTGTAACCTACATTCACATTAATAAAGTTGGCTTTATTGCTGGCAACTTGTGCTTTACCGCCTAGGTTTTTAAACACGTGCCATTGGCCGTTATCATCATCACCACTAATAATGTCGACAAATCCGTCTTGATCAATATCAAATGCCGTACCCATATCGCCATGGGCTTGCGTACCTAATGCTGTTGCTCTGTGCTTTTCAACTTGAGTAAATTGACCTTGATGATTAAGCAGTAATATATCTTCAACTCGTTTATTCAATTCGCCAAATCGATAAACAAAAAAGTCTGTGTAACTGTTATTGTCAAAGTCTGCACTGATCACTCCCCAATTATTATCCTTAGACTGAGCGGGAAGCCTAGATGATGCGTCTGTAAAGCGGCCGTTATCATTAACCAGTAATATGTCGTCTACCCCTAATGCTTGTGGCTGCCAATCAGGTTGAATCGAGGTGACTCCAATAATAGACGCTCTAATATCCCAAGCAAGATTGTCTTTTAACTTCCAATCTAACCGCCATTGATGTTGTCCTTTATTTTCCCCTTGTTCAATTTTCCCCACATAATGGATGTACCAGCCTGACTCGGCTATGGTCGGTTTGCCTTTGGCTAATTCTGGGGTCAAGGTAATAGATTTTGTAGGTGGGTCAATACGCGCATGATGTTGGCCAATAAACACAGGTAACTTGATAAGCTTTGGCCCTCGTGGAAAATGATAAAAGTCTGCTAATGAAATAGGACCTTGGCTGGTAAAACTAATGCCGTCTTGGCTTTTATTACCTTCATCGCGAATATCTAAGCGGTTGATATTTAAGTCAAAAGAAAGCGCGTTATTTGCTATTTGATAGTAAGATTTGCCCCTTGCTAAATATAAGTCTGTGTCGCCGTCGTTGTCTATATCAGTTTGGGCTACCGCAGTGACAAAACCAACATCTTGCAAGTGAGCAGGTAAATAGTGTTTTGTGGCATTTTCATATTGGCCGTTGGCTTTTCCTAACCAAATTTGCAGTGGTGAATAAGCATTAAAGGTAATTAAATCTGGATATTGATCATCATTTAATTGGCTTATTAAAATTTTCTCGGCATCAATGTCTTCAAGTAAAGGGCTTGAATGATATTTAAATTGGCCATTGCCTTGATTCATAAATAACAAATTACGGGGTACATCTTCAGTAATCATTTTTTCTGCGTTAATTTGAATTAGATCTAAATCACCATCATTATCAACATCTAACCATCTGGCAGAGCGTCCTCTTGCGCCCATATTTGCAAGTCCGCTTTGTTGTGTTACATCAATAAATTTACCTTGTTGCTGTTTGAATAAGCGTGGTGGTTTAGGTTGAGTTCCATTACCACCACCTAACGTAATGATAATGTCCACTTCACCATCTTGGTCATAATCTGCAGCGGAAATACCATGAACATCAGCTTGACCAAGCAAATGTGGCCCATTGGTATATACCCCTTTATTGCCGCCATAAAATAACTGAGTAGGCCATTGGTCGTGATTTGTTAGCAGTAAGTCATAACTACCATCTCTATTTAAGTCAGCCGTTGCAGGCCCGCCATATTTCCAAGCAGGAAATGAACTTAGCTGACTTTGTTCTGTGATTTCTGTAAACAAAACCGCGGTAGGTTGAGCTGCCAAAACATACTGAATATTCATGGCTACAATAGCCGAAACGGTAAAAAGTCTCAGGGTAATAATGGGTTTATTAATCCGCTTTTTAATCATAGGTATCCTCACTGATATTTGTTGACAATAAACAAAGATGCATTGTTAGTAAACCGTTAACTATTACCTAGCAAATAACAAAGATAAGCAGATGAACAGTTTAAAGGCGCGTTAACAGTTAATGGTAAACATTAACTTATGCTTTACATTATAAACGCATTTGTGTAAATTGTTAACAATAAACCGTGAACCGTAAATCATATTTGGTGGTGAGTCTACATATGACTAATGAAATGACAAAAATTGAAGCGATAAATGTTGAGTACTATCAAGTGCCGTTAGCTGAGGTTCTTTCAGACGCTAAGCATGGTGATCATACCCACTTTGAACTCATTCTTATGCGTATTCGAACCGCCGATGGTATTGAAGGTGTGGGCTATACCTATACGGGTGGTAAAGGTGGACGGGCAATATTTTCATTGCTTAATGATGAAATAAAGCCATTACTGTTAGGACAAGACAGTTCTGAAATATACCGAATTTGGGACCAACTACAATGGCACTTTCATTATGTTGGCCGTGGTGGATTGCTCAGTTTTGCAATTTCAGCTGTTGATATCGCCTTATGGGATATTAAATGTAAACGAATTAATCAACCCTTATGGAAAGTTGCTGGTGGTGTTAGTCAACAGGTGGATTGTTATGCCGGCGGAATCGATCTGAATTTTACCGAGCAAAAGTTACTCGCCAATATTCAAAGCTATATCGACCGTGGTTTTAAAGCCGTAAAAATTAAAGTGGGTAAAACCGATTATAAAGAAGATGTACGTCGAGTCGAGGCGGTTAGAAAGCTGATTGGTCCAGATGTCATCTTTATGGTAGATGCCAATTATTCGTTAACCCAGGAACAAGCCGTTCGCTTCTCACGAGCCATAGAACATTGCGATATTAAATGGTTTGAAGAGCCTACCATTCCAGATGATTATCTTGGTTACGCTAAAATTGCTGATGCGACTAATATCCCCCTAGCTATGGGTGAAAATTTGCACACTATTCATGAGTTTACTTACGCTATCGCTCAGTCGAAATTAGGTTTTTTACAACCTGACGCTTCTAATATAGGCGGCATTACCGGTTGGTTAAAGGTGGCTCAATTGGCGTATGCCAATAACTTACCCGTATGTAGCCATGGTATGCATGAACTACATGTTTCGTTATTAGCATCCCAGCCAAATGCCGGTTATTTAGAAGTTCACTCATTCCCTATTGATCAATACACAACCCGTCCTCTTCAAATTGAAAACGGGAAAGCTTGTGTGCCGGATCTTATTGGCACTGGCGTTGAATTTGACCAAACCCTACTTAATCCCTATTTAATTCTTCAGTCATAAGGTACAAAAATATGCAAGCGGCACAGTATATTGGTAATAAAAAATTTAGCATTATTGAAACTTCACCTATAGCACCAAAAGACGATGAAGTACGAATTAATGTCGGTTTTGTAGGTATTTGCGGTACAGATATGCATATTTACCATGGTGTGATGGATGCGCGTGTTAATCCTCCACATACCATTGGTCATGAAATTTCAGGCACAGTTGCTGAAGTGGGCACAAATGTCAGTGGTTTTTCTGTAGGTGAACGCGTTGTGGTTCGTCCACTTGATTACTGCGGTGATTGCCCAGCGTGTCATGCAGGACATACTCATGTTTGTCATAACCTGAAGTTTATGGGTATTGATACTCCAGGTGCATTCCAAAATTCATGGACAGTAAAAGCACGTACCTTACATAAATTACCTACTAATGTTGATTTACAACAAGGCGCATTAATTGAGCCTTTAGCGGTGGCTTGCCATGATATCAGTCGTGCCCGAGTTACTGCAGGCGAACATGTTGTTGTTTTAGGTGGTGGCCCCATTGGTCAGTTAGTTGCCTTAGTCGCTAAGTCTATGGGGGCACATGTGTTAATTTCTGAGCCTAATGAAAACCGTCGAAAGTTTGCGGCACAATACGGTATTGAAACCATTGACCCTATTACCGATGACATTGTTAAGTTTGTGAAACAATGGTCTGCTCAAAAAGGCGCTGATGCGGTATTTGAGGTGTCAGGAGTACAACCTGCAGTTGATGCCATGGTGCAAGTCGCTGCTGTTCGTGGGCGGATATGTATGGTGGCCATTCACTCTCAAAAGCCTCAAGTAGATTTGTTCCAATTTTTCTGGAAAGAATTAGAGTTACTCGGCGCACGAGTTTATGAACATGCTGATTTTGAAATGGCAGTAGACCTAGTGGCATCGGGTAAAGTGGACTTAAAACCTTTTATCACTTCAATCAGTAAGTTATCTGATATTGGCGATGCATTTGCTAGTATGGACAATAATCCTATAGGCATGAAAGCATTAGTATCATGTGAACAACAATAATTATCGCGCTGTAATTTAGGAATGGTTATGCAAAACAAATTTGATTTAACAGGTAAAGTTGCACTAGTTACGGGGTGTAGCCGTGGGATTGGTAAAGCAATGGCAGAAGCATTAGCTGAAGCAGGTGCAGATATTATTGGTGTCTCTGCGAGTTTAGCGGCAAGCGGCTCTGAAATTGAGAAAACGGTGACCGCATTAGGCCGTAAATTCTCTGCTTTTCAATGTGACTTTTCTGATCGTAAAAGTGTTTATGCTTTTATTGATCAAGTGAATGCAAAACATGACGTTATAGATATTCTAGTGAATAATGCGGGGTCAATTTTACGCGAACCAGCAGCAGAGCACCGCGATGAATATTGGGACAAAATTATCGACATTAACTTAAACTCGCAATTTATTATAAGCCGTGAATTGGGTAAAAAAATGGTTGAGCGTGGCTCTGGTAAAGTGATATTTACCGCGTCGCTTTTGACCTTTCAAGGTGGTATTACTGTACCAGGTTATGCAGCCAGTAAAGGGGCTATTGGTCAATTAACCAAAGCATTAGCCAATGAGTGGGCAGGGAAAGGGGTCAATGTTAACGCGATTGCTCCAGGGTATATTGCTACAGATAATACCGAAGCACTGCGTAATGACCCAGTACGTGCAGCATCAATTTTGGAGCGTATTCCACAAGGCCGATGGGGCACTCCCGATGACTTTAAAGGGCCAACAGTATTTTTAGCTTCAGCCGCTTCAGACTACATGAATGGTAGTGTGTTACTGGTTGATGGCGGATGGATGGGGAGATAGCCATGCAAGTCAGAAACAACGTCAACTTTCTCAATGGTGAATATGTACCCTCAAAAGCTGAGGGTGTCATTAAAGTATTTTCACCCAGCACAGGCAACTTAGTGGGTGAAATTCCAGAAGGCTGTGTTGCTGATGCACAAGATGCGTTAGAAGTGGCACAAAGTGCTCAAAAAGCATGGGCAAAACTGACGCCAAGAGCACGAGCAACCATATTACGTAAATTTGCAGCGGGTATTCGCGACAATTTAGATGATTTAGCCGAATTGTTAGTGAAAGAACAAGGCAAGCTGTTAGACGTCGCAAAGATGGAAGTAAATGTTACGGCCACATTTGTAGAATATGCCTGTGATAATGCGTTAACGCTACAAGGTGACATTCTGCCATCTGACCATGAAAACGAAAAAATTTACATCCACAAAGTGCCGAAAGGTGTGGTTGTTGCCATTACTGCATGGAATTTTCCATTAGCATTGGCAGGCCGAAAAATTGGTCCTGCGTTGGTGACTGGCAACAGTATCGTTATTAAACCGACTCAAGAAACACCATTAGCCACTTTAGAGCTTGGGCGTATAGCCAACGAGGCTGGTATTCCTGCTGGTGTGCTGAATATTGTAAACGGCACAGGCTCAGTTGTTGGACAGCACTTATGTGAAAGTGAAATTACTCAGTTAATCACCATGACGGGCAGCACACGTGCAGGACAAATTATTTATCAAGCCGCAGGAAAGCATTTAACGCCAGTGATGTTAGAGCTCGGCGGAAAAGCACCCTTTATTGTGATGGAAGATGCTGACCTTGATAAAGCCGTAGATGATGCTATTACTGCGCGTTTTGCTAACTGTGGTCAGGTATGTACCTGTGCCGAGCGTTTATATGTTCATGAAAACATTTATAGCGCTTTTATGGACAAGTTTTTACCGAAAGTTAAAGCCCTTAAAGTGGGTGATCCAATGGACCCCGTAACAGACATGGGGCCTAAAGTAAATGCTAATGAAATCAATAATATTGATGCATTGGTTCAAAAAAGCCTTGAACAAGGAGCAACCTTAGCTACTGGCGGGAAAGTGGCTAATGTCGCAGGTTTTGAAGGCGGGCATTGGTACGAACCAACGGTGATCACCGATGTTAAGCAAGACAATATTCTGGTTCATGAAGAAACATTTGGGCCAGTTTTACCTATCATCAAAATCAGTTCAATTGATGAAGCGATTGCTTACACTAACGACAGTGAATACGGCTTGTCAGCATATTTATACACCAAAAACTTAGCTTATATCCATCAGTCAATTGCTGAAATGGAAGTGGGTGAAGTGTACGTTAACCGAGGCTTAGGTGAACAGCACCAAGGTTTCCATAACGGTTGGAAAATGAGTGGTATGGGCGGTGAAGACGGTAAGTATGGTCTAGAGCAATACGTAGAAAAGAAAACCGTTTATATGAACGAAGCTGAATAAAGTGATATTTGTTATCAAGCCTTGAGGGTTCTCCTCAAGGCTTCAATTTTTAAGTTAATTCATCCTGTTGTCTTCCATCAGTAACCATTTTGCAGTGGCAAGCCAGTGTAATCAATTGTTGCTACTGTGATTTAGTATTCTCCAGGCATGAAGTGAAATTTTAAGGCGTTAATTAACCATTATCAGCGTAGTCGTTTTGCTGACTATAATTGCAGGAGGCAATATGCCTGAACTATTTTTAAATAATGTTCCAATAAAGGTTTCAAATAACATTTCAAATAGAGCTCGTGCCGTGTGTGGCTTGCTTTTACTAGGGAGCCTCGCGACATTATTGGGCTGCAATAGCCATACTCCAGCAAAAACCACACCAGCTAATATGTCTGAGATAGCCAAAGATACGGTATCTAAGGCGGATAATGTCAATTTTGAACGTACGCTGTTCGACTTTGAAACTGCTGACCAATTACAAAACATCATTGGAAAAAATGCTCTGTTTTCCATAGTGAATAGCGGCAGCAATAATGCACTTGAAGTTAACTTTCAATCTGAAGTTAATTATAAAGCCAATATTACGTTAAAGGCTTCCAATCCATGGGATGTTAGTGGTTTTCAAGATGTTGCGATTGCGGTAGATATTACCAACCATGCAGATGCGTCAACGCCACTCTATGTAAAAACATTTGACCAAAACAATCATCAATCACGCAGCACGGTTATTTCGGCGTCTTCCTCCAAAACCTATTACATCGTGTTAAGTGGTGATGAGTTAGAGCAAAACACCGGTATTCGTTCAAACCCTAAATATTGGCTCACAGATTACCAACAAATTGAATGGCGGGGTGGTAAAAAAGACTTAGATTTACATCATATAACCGCTGTTGAGTTTCAGGTTGGCGGCTCGTTAGTTGATAAGCATCTTTCATTTGATAATGTGCGCTTAATAACGCCTAAAGCGGTAATAAGTGATTATTTAGTCGGCTTGGTGGATAAGTTTGGCCAAAACGCTAAACAAGATTTCAACGGTAAAGTGAACTCTGTTGAACAATTACAGCAACGTAGTGCCAAAGAAATCGCCTTACTTGAAAAAGCCTCAAGACTGGCCGATAGAAGTCAATTTAACGGCTGGATAAATGGCCCCAAACTAGCTGCAACAGGCTATTTTAGAGTGGATAAGTATCAAGGTAAATGGACCTTAATTGACCCAGAAGGCTATTTGTTTTTTTCGAATGGTATTGCCAATATTCGGATGGCTAATACCTCAACTATTACCGGCTATGATTTTGATCCCGCGCTGATAAATATTAAGTTAGCCACTGACTTAACACCTGAAGACTCACTAGGATTGAACCAGGTTGACCATCAAGCCTTAGCTAGTCGCAAACGCGTGTCAGCACTACGCAGTGATATGTTTAGATGGTTACCAAGTTATGATAAACCATTGGGGCAGAACTTTGGTTATCGTCGTAGTGTTCATACTGGGCCGATTCCTTCTGGAGAAACCTTTAGTTTTTATCGGGCAAACTTACAGCGTAAATTTGCCGAAAATGACCCGGAAAAATTATTTGAAAAATGGAAAGATAATACTATTAATCGTATGCACAGCTGGGGTTTTACCTCATTTGGAAACTGGGTAGACCCTGGGTATTACCAAATGAATCGCTTACCATATTTTGCGAATGGTTGGATTATAGGTGACTTCAAAACTGTCAGCAGTGGTAATGATTATTGGAGCCCACTACCAGATCCTTTTGACCCAGTTTTTGCCGTACGTGCTAGAGCCACTATTGCGCAAATAGCCTTAGAAGTCGATAACAACCCTTGGTGTATTGGGGTATTTATTGATAACGAAAAAAGTTGGGGCGTGATGGGCAGTACACAAAGCCAGTATGGAATTGTGATCAACACCCTAAGTCGTTCAACTGAAGACAGCCCAGCAAAAGCGGCGTTTGTTGATGCATTAAAGAGCAAGTATTTAACGATTGACTCCTTAAACAAGGCGTGGGAGCAAAAGTTCACTTGGGATGAACTCATAAAAGGCGTGAGTTTAAATAATATCAACGATGCTGTTAGCGCTGATTTATCGATGTTACTTACCTTATATGCTGAACAATATTTTAAAATAGTTAGTTCGACCTTGAAGCAATATATGCCCAACCATTTATATATGGGGGCGAGATTTGCCAGTTGGGGTATGACGCCCGAGATCCGCGCGGCAGCGGCTCAATATGCTGATGTGATGAGCTATAACTATTATAACGAAGGCATAGATAAAGGCTTTTGGGCCTTCTTAGAGGAAGTTAATCGGCCAAGCATTATTGGTGAGTTTCATAATGGTTCACTCGACTCAGGTTTGTTACACCCAGGCCTAGTGCCTGCACAATCTCAAGCTGATAGGGGCCTGATGTATCAAGAGTATATGAAAAGTGTCATCGAGAATCGATACTTTGTCGGTGCGCATTGGTTTCAATATATTGATTCGCCTTTAACCGGCAGAGCTTATGATGGCGAAAACTATAATGTCGGTTTTGTTTCGGTGACAGATAAACCTTATACCGAATTGGTAGATGCCGCGAAAGTTGTTAATAGCACTCTGTATAAAAAGCGTTTTAGTGAAGAAATAAAGTCAGTAAAAGACGTAAATTAGCCCAGTACGCCCTAAGTTAAATACTACTGACATTTTCAATCCTAACTATACCAATACCAGTGCTTATTACGGATAAAGATGGCTATTTATCTCTTTTTTTCATAGATATAAAAACACTTATCTACGCATTTTTGAGCGTCATTAAAAAGCATTAAAAATTGTCAACAATAAACAAACTTCAAAAAACTATTGACAGGGTGGTTAATAAATAGCTAGATTGTTAACAATTCGGTCACAAGTGTGCGCTAATGCATGCGGTCGGATTAAGGCTTAAAATCCGATAACAAGAAGGTTTTTCATGATGAAAAATAAAAATTTCAGATTTAATTCTGTTTATTGTGCGATGTTGATAGCAGCAAGTGTTGGGGCACAAGCTGAGGAAGTTGACAGCGTTGATGGCAATAGTGCAGAAACCGCAGTGGAAGTTATTCAAGTTAAGGGTATTCGAAGTTCTCTGACTAAATCAGCTCAAACTAAGCGTTATTCTGATGGTGTGGTCGATGCAATCAGTGCTGAAGATATAGGTAAATTACCTGACACTAATTTAGCAGAGTCGCTGCAACGTATTGCTGGTGTTTCTATTGACCGTGCAAATAACGAAGGTAACAAGGTATCTGTTCGTGGTTTTGGGCCTGAATTTAACCTAGTAACCTTAAATGGTCGTCAAATGCCAAATTCATCTGCGCTGCAATCAGCAGGGGTTTCACGTAGTTTTAATTTTCGTGAGATTGCTGCTGAAAGTGTTTCTGGTGTAAACGTTTACAAAACCGGTAAAGCACACATCACCTCAGGTGGTATTGGCGCGACTATTGATATCGCTACAGCGCGTCCATTTGACTATGATGGTTTTAAGGCGTTTGTTAGTGCCAAAGGTATTTACGATACCAGCGTTGAAGAAGGAGATTCAGTCACGCCAGAAGTTTCAGGCATGATCAGCCAAACCTTTGCTGATGATAAAGTCGGTTTCTTATTATCAGCCTCTCACGCAGAACGAAATAGTCATACCGATTTAGTAGGGACAGATGGTTGGGTTAGAAACCGTAGCCGTGACAATGTAGATTTATCGGCCATTGATACTGATAGAAACCCAGAGCAAGCAATTTGGACGCCGTGGACGGCTAAAACAGAGCAACTGGATACCGAAAGAACGCGTCAAAATGCTCAAGCTGTTTTACAAATCCAGCCAATTGATTCAGTTGTTGCCACACTTGATTACACTATCTCTCGCTTTGAACAAACCAGTGTGACCAACCGTTCAGCGTTTTGGTTCGATAATCCAAGTGGATCTGCCGATGCTAATGGCACCTTGTGGAATCCTCGGGATCAAGACGATGAGTTAAACTTTTGGGCGTGGGAATATTACGAAGAAAAAGAAAATGATTCACTGGGCCTGAACATTGAATGGCAAGCAACGGATACCTTAAGTTTTGAGCTTGATATTCATGATTCAACTTCAGAGTCTAATCCTGATGGTCAAACCGCAGAGACATTAGCTAATTTAAAAAATCCATCTGGCTCAGTTGGCTTAATTGGCGCTAATTTTATTGGCGATATTCCCGAAATTATTGTTGATGACTCAAACTTACCAGGTGGGGCTTATAACAAAGACAATATCGTTTCTGATTTATATCAAAAACGTGGCTACTCAATGGAAAACAATGTTAAGCAATATCGTTTTTCAGGAACTTGGGAAAACGCATCATCTGACAGTGCATTAACTAAAATCAATTTCGGTATTATGAATACTGACTACTCCATTGATACACGTTTAAGTGAAGTATTCTCATTTGTTGATGTGCCACTTGATGATCTCGATCTTAGCTTTAAGCCTCTTGGCGATACTGCAGATCAATTCTCGGGTGCGGATAAATTATTCCCGTTGATTTCACAATATGATGTTAATCAATTCATCGATATTGTCAAAAATGAAGGCAAGTTCGCCGAGCCGAATATTAAAACCAATGGCGTCAATGAAGAAACGTTAGCGGCTTATTTGTCATTTGATTTTGATACCGAGTTTAATGACATGCCAGTCAAAATGAATGTAGGTGTGCGTTACGAAGATACCGATGTGTCTGCTTATTCGGTTCAAAATGGTATTGTTGCGATGAATTATCGACATGATCAAGAATTGCGTCCTGTTTATGATGATGTCCCAACAGCAGATGAATTAAGCGGTAGCTATACTCGAATTTTACCTAATTTTGATTTCAATATGACGGTCACTGATGAGCTAGTAACGCGTTTTTCTTATAGCCGCACATTATCACGCGCTGGTGTTAGCGCCATGTTCCCGGCAACCAATGTTAATGCACGTCCGGGTGGACCATTTAACGCATCTCAGGGTAACCCAAACCTTTTACCTATCACATCGGATAACTTTGATTTGTCATTAGAGTGGTACTTCGATGATGGTAGCTTTGCTTCTGCTGGTTACTTTAAAAAGTATGTTGAAAACTTCATCGGTGCCGGTACTGAAAACCGCTCGATTAATGATGTTAAAGGTCAGCCATTAACAGACCCAAGTGTCAACCCTCGTGCAGGGTGCCCTGATGCTGCTGATATACCAAATCCTGCATGTTTAGGCGTTGCGACAGATCCTGTGATTACCTGGGAAGTTGCTACGCCTGACAATCTACAAAACCGTGAGGTTGATGGCTGGGAGTTAAATGCACAATACATGTTTTGGGATAGTGGCTTCGGTGCCGTGGCTAACTACACAATCGTAAACAGTGATGAGTCCTTTGACCCTTATAACTTCGATCAAACTATTGCACTGACCGGTTTAAGCGATTCAGGAAACTTGGTGGCATTTTATGAAAATGATAGCTTTCAAGCCCGTATCGCTTATAACTGGCGTGATGAGTTCTTGCTAGCGCTTGGTAATGAACCTACGTTTACTGAAGCTTATGGTCAACTTGATATGAGTGTGTCCTACGATATCAACGACACGTTCACTGTATCTGTAGATGGCCTTAATTTAACCGATGAAACGGTACGTCGATTCGGCCGCTTTGAAGAGCAATTGTTGTCTGCAGAGCAATACGGGCCTCGCTTTACATTTGGTATAAGTGCCAAGTTTTAATCTTGGTGAGTACCTAGCTAATTGAGCCTCTGGCTGCTGCTTTTTGCAGCAGCCTTTTTAGCTTGTAGTAGATTTTAAATGACAAAACGAGAATTGGAGTAAATCATGTCTAAATCCTTAGCGAACAATCCAATCGACGAACAGCATCAGCAGCAGAATAAAACTATCGAGAATATCGTTATTGTAGGTGGGGGAACTGCTGGCTGGATAACAGCTGGCACGTTAGCGGCAAAGCTAAACAAGCAGCATGAAAAAAACTTTAGTATCACATTGGTTGAGTCAGCTAATGTGGCGCCCATTGGCGTGGGTGAGGGTACTTGGCCTACCATGCGCCGAACGCTAAAAAATATGGGAATTAGAGAAACCGATTTTATCCGCCAATGTCATGTGTCCTTTAAGCAAGGAGCTAAATTTTGCCAATGGGTCACCGGAAAGCAAGATGATTACTACTATCATCCTTTAATGCTTCCCGAAGGTGGTGAGCATGATAATCTGGCCGCACATTGGTTCAATATTCAATTTCCATATCATCAGGCTAATGCGGAATGGGTACCTAATCAAGCTTTGTCATTTTCAATGTGTTTAAGCCCTCAAGAAGCAATATGCCAAGCCGGATTAGCCCCTAAATTAATCACTACAGCAGAGTACGATGCTGTTGCTAATTATGCTTATCACTTAGATGCAGGTCGTTTTTCTAAGTTTTTAAAACAACACTGTATTAGCCAACTGAATGTTAACCATATTGTCGATGATGTTATTGCAATTAATAATGATGATAGTGGGGATATTCAATGTGTGACGACGGCGAAATCTGGTGATGTATATGGTGAGTTGTTTATAGATTGCAGTGGCTTTAAATCACTGCTGCTTGGGGAGCATTACCAAGTACCATTTAAAAGCTGTAAAGACATATTATTCGTTGATAATGCTATTGCCGTTCAAGTGCCCTATGAAAACGAGCAAAGCCCCATTGCCTCACAAACCATTTCAACAGCGCAAACCGCAGGCTGGATTTGGGACATAGGTTTATCAAGTCGCCGAGGGGTAGGCCATGTTTATTCCAGTAAGTATATTTCAGAGCAAACGGCAATTGCTGAGCTTAAACAATATCTTGCGCCTTCAGTAAGCAATATTGATGAATTAACATTTCGTAAAATACCGATTAATCCAGGCTATCGAGAGCAATTTTGGCATCGCAATTGTGTCGCGGTGGGGTTATCTGCAGGGTTTTTAGAACCATTAGAAGCATCAGCACTGTTGTTAGTAGAGATCTCTGCCAACATGATAGCCCAGCAGTTACCTGCTAATCGTGCATGTATGGATATTGTAGCGAAGCGATTTAATCAAACCTTTACATACCGCTGGGAGAGGATCATAGATTTTCTAAAGCTGCATTATATGTTGACTCAGCGTGATGATAGCCAATTCTGGATAGATAATCGCCACCCAGACACTATTCCACAAAGCCTTAAAACATTGCTGAGCTTATGGAAGTACCATATTCCAAGTGATAATGACTTTATCCATGCTACAGAAGTCTTTCCTGCTGCCAGTTATCAATATGTTCTTTATGGGATGGGGTTTAAAACTAAAGCGTCGCATCGGGGTTTAGCTGATACAGCACAAAAAGATGCTGCATTATTGTTTCAAAAAGTCGCATCTGACACCTCACAATTAAGCGCTCATTTAATGTCAAATCGAGAACTATTAAAGTTAATCAATCAATACGGTTTACAACGAGTATAAAAGGAGCAACCGTGAACAATATCATTGTTGATAGTAACATCCATAAAAATACTAAAGTGTGCAGTGGCCATGGTAATCAATTTGGCGAAAATATTCACTTTGTGCCTGTCATAGCAGATGAGTTACGTAGCCTGATTTTGGAATACCCTTGCTGTTTACTAAAGGATAATCAAACGGGTCAATTTGGCTTGCATGCATTATTGGGCTTTGAACCCGGAGAGAACCTATTTTTAACAGCAGATGGCTGGAGCAGTCACTATATCCCCCTTCATATTCGTCGACAGCCTTTTATGGTCGGACTCATTGGCGAAAGCTCATTGCCTGCTAGTGCTGATAATACGGTATTAACTATTGATATGAATAGTAAGAGGGTTATTGAAGGCGATACCGCAGATAATGCCCACGCATTATTTGATGAAAACCAACAACCAACAGACTATTTAACGGCAATGAGTAAGATGGTCTTTGGCCTTTCTCAAGGTATATTACGCACTGAGAAATTTATTCAAACACTTGCAGATAACGATTTAATTGAAGCTATTCAATTGGGGGTAACTATCAATACAAAATTAACAGCAGCTAGTCCATCGGCTTCACAGCAAGGAGTGGACTCAACTTTAGCTACCCAAAAGGTTAACTTTGACGGTTTGTATGTAATCAATGAAAAAAAACTTGCTTGCCTTAGTGATGCCTTATTAGAGCAATTTCATCAAAATGGTTATCTGCAGGCTTGTCATTTAATGATGGCATCAATGGGACAAATTCAACATTTAATCACATTACGGAATAGCGCAAATCATGCATAATTTTTAAGGTAAATTTACGTTTTAAGCGCTTAAATCGGAGTACCTCGATTTTATCGGGGTATTTTTATGCTTGATGCTCCACAACAAGTCCTTAGAGTTGATGGTTTAATGTAATAAACACCCAAACTGCATTTTTATAGTAAACATTGGGTGCACATTTTTTAGGATAGGTTACTTTAGAAACTATTGTTTTAATGAAAAGCGTTGGTTATCGCCATCATAACAATACCATTGGGTAAGGCTTGCACCATCAGATGTTAGTTTACCCGCTATATCCAAACATTTATTACTGACCTTATTGCGGATTTCATATTGGCCATTGCCTTTGTCGATGAGATCCCACATTTGGTTTTGATTACTACTGTTACAAACCCATTGCTGTATTTTGGCGCCATTAGCGGTTGAACCCGCTGATAAATCTAAACAAAGGTTACTCACTTTAGCCTTAATAGAATAGAAACCATTGGATAATTCAGTAAAACTAAATTGTTGGTCACTATTGTTGTTATTACAAGCTGTTTGTTGGTAAGTACTGCCGTTTGATTTTTTACTATCCACAACATCGATACATTTATTACTATGTTTTGCGACGACTTGATATTGAGTATTAGGATTGATGTCACCGCCAGGATTATTACCTGATGTACCATCACTAACAGGCTGATAGACGCGGATCCAATCTACATACATTTTGTTTTTATTGGCGTCAGCTAAATCTGCATCAGTTGCAATATTGCCAGCTTCACTGCGCCATGAATGATCTTCAGTATCGAGAATAATGAACATCTCCTCGTCCATTGTATACTGGTTTTTATCCATAATCGCGCCAGTGTAGTCTTTATCTTTCATGACAACTTCGTCCCATGAACCTTGTGGGGTTTCTTGACCATCGATATAAAAGGTGACGTCAGTTGGGCTTTTCCAATAAGCGCCAAAGCGATGAAATCCTTCACGCCAATAGTTTCCCCAAGTTGGTGTATTATGGGTTTGGTCGTTGAAGTCACTACGTATGCTGTTATCACTATTGCGTAAAAAGACATGGAAGTTTGTCGACATATTTTGTGCAAACCAGGTTTCACGTGCTCCGCCATATACTTCTAGAATATCAATTTCACGCTCATCATTGTCACTCAGTAGCCAAAAGTTTGATGATAACTCCAGGTTACTCACCTTAATATTGGCTTCTAAGAAAATAGGGTACTTAACTTTAGTTTTTGAGCTAATAACACCTGCATTCACCAAGTCAGGGGCTCTGCGCGATGCGCTAATAATCAAATTACCATCAGCTACCCAAGACTCTGCGCTGTTCCAACGTGTTAGTCCTGGTCCTTCCCATGCATTGAAGTACGTGTCATTCCATTTACTGTAAAATGTCGATGTTTTACCGTTATAGTTAAAGGAATCGGAGTACTGCTCATTCAATTGCCAAACGAGACCATTGCCAGCTACAGTGGGCAGTGGAATTTCATCCCAATCAGCTGCATAAATTGAACTGGATAAAACACTCGTGCTTATTAACGCTGTTGCGCATATAAAATTTAAATAATGTTTCATAAATTTCCTTTCCTTAGTGAATCATTAATATGGGTAAAGTTTGGTTCTTAAGATTATTCCTGTCCCAACAGGAATAGATCTCACCTCTGCGGTAACGAGGTAATATCACCATCGTAAGATGAGTTTAGGTGCAGTTTTCACTGCACCTAAAATAGCGTTTAGTTTGTTGTGTTTTATTCGCGAATGAGTTTTTTTGATTGCTCAAAATATTGCATTGAAACAGAGGTAACAAAGCCGCCATCGTCATCAAAAGTAATCTCTACTTGATTGTTTTGGCTTACATAGCTGTTGTTAATAGGAATTTCGATTAATCCGAAAAATTGCAGACGACCAGAACCATTAGCATATTGATCGTAGCCACGGTAATCGGTTTTAATTGCAACGGGATTGCCATTGACGCTAACTATCGGTTGTAGTGATTTACCGTGTTCGCGTCCTAATCCTATACGTAATGTCGCTTCACCATTGTCGGCAATAACAACATTATTAAGGTTAAAAGTTAGCGGATTATCGGCAACAATACTTTGCTTATAAGTATCTGCGTAGTATTTGGTTTCATTTTGATTATGCCCTTGAGTGATGAGCTTATTAAATGAGAGTTTAATAATTGCTGTGGCTTCTGCGCCGATAGTGAGTGATGCAATATCGGCGAGTAACTGCGGTTCAGTTTCAGTTAACACAGGGGTTTGATTGTCATGAGATAGCTGTTTAATACTAATTGCGCTGATGGATGTTTCATCAAAACCCAGTAGTGATAAATCAACTAGCTGTGATGTTTGTTCCAAACTATTGATAATAAGGTAAGCATCGCTATTGCCCGCATCATTGGTATTAATGTATGCATCTAACTGAAAATCAGCATCAGTAGCAAAGCTATCAACTCGAGTTCCGTTAACTTCTGACCATAATTGGTAAAACTTCACCATTTCGGTATAAACGTATTCATCACCAGTTTGACCTGACGCCTCTTTCTTTTGACGCATTAACCGAGTGTAATAGGGGACCGTTTCACTTAAGCGTCCCCATTCAGCTTTAACTGGGATAAACGGAATCGCCATTTCAATTTGGTTTGGACGCTCTAAAAACGACATCAATTGCCCATTAATCGCTTTTAAATGATTCCAGTCACGCTGTGGTAACCAAGGTTGGTTAAACAGTGAATGCATTTGTGCGCCATACTCAGAAATGATAAAAGGTTTAACTTGTCCTAAAGACATCGCCATATATTGCTCAAGCATATCGAAAGTTGCTTCAATATTACTGCCCGTTCTTAACTCTTCTCTGTTTTGAAAAGCAGGGAAGTCATATAGGTGTAGTGAAATAAAATCCATTTCTGCGCCAGCAATATCAATAAAGGCTTTATCCCTTAATTCCCAACGCTCAAAATTTTGTTTATCAAAATCAGGAAACGCAACGGTATAACCGCCAATCAGCACATTATCGTTAGCGAATACGTCATCGACTTTTACAGCTTTAATGGCTTTTGCGACGTTACTGTGAAATTCAAATACTTTAGTGACTGTGGTTGGCTCTTCTGCATAATCAACTAAGTCGTATAGTGGCTCATTCATCACTTCAATGTATTTGGGCTTAGGTTGTCCGTAGACATCAATGCCATCATTTTTGTTAAAGTATTTGGCTACAAATTGCCCCATATAATCACCGGTAGCGGTGCCAAAGGGCTCTGTGGCGCTGTCCTTTTGTGAAAATGACCAACCTTGCCCTGTGTCTTTGCCATCAGGCCAATAAGGGTGTTGTTGCGCAGCAACGACCATATTTTTATTACGGTGTTCATGTTTGCGTTGGGTTTCAGATCTTACATCGGTTGCCGTACTATAATTCCATCTCCTATTTCCGCCATTGTTGGTGGCCATTTGCGGGTCAACAAAGCCGCTGTTGGTTGTTGATTCTGCCAATAGACTGAGTTGATAACGCATACCACCAGTATCACGGCCAAAATACACATCGTAGTCTTCAACAAATTCAGTAATAAGATCGGCAGATTCATTGGTACCTACGTTATACCAATCGTTTTCAGTATGTGAGGCATGAATGGTGATAAACTTTTCTCGCGAAAATTGATTAACACCGTTAACGGAATGCGTAGTATCGAGGTTGAAGAAAAGTTTTACATTTTCAGGCTCTATTTCGCCTGTGGTGGTTACAATAAACGAAGTGGTAAATGTACCCACGGTCAGTTCTGTGAGCACATCTGTGCTAGATGTTTCTGCAGATAATAGCTCTATTGTCACTGTGTCATTGGCTTTTACTTTGCCTTGTGCGTCAGTGAATTGAGCACCATTAATGGAATATTTTCCTTTGCTAATAGTAATATCGACGTCAGTATCAATACCTGTTATGGAAACAGTATTAGACGTGATGAGGCTGTTAAGTGCTACATCTGTTTGGTTGATAAAGCTAAATTCAACTGGTGTTATGTCTGGGGTTACCGGTGGTGTAGCTGCCGGTGGTGTGGATGTTGGTGGGCTTGCAGGCTCGTCTGAGGAGCCAGTACAGGCCATTAAACTTGAACTTAATACCAATATAGCGAAGGATTTATATATAAATGAATAGTTGGAGTAATGCTTATTGTCTTGTCTCATAGTGCTCACTTCAATTGTTATTAAAAAATAAGGGATTAACGACTACGCAGACAACCATCTAATTCTTAATTATGTAAATCATAGATTGTGAACTAGATACAAACATGAATATCCCAAAGATTACACAGATACATTACATTGTTTTTGGTGAATTGTTAACAATACCCTCTATTTTGTCGGCGGGTAAACTTTAAAGTAATTCATAGCATATGTAAGCTGTTGTAAAATAACTTTAAATTATATTTTATTTATAGGTGTTGAATATAATTCATGTGAGTTATATTTGTTGGTTTGTAATTAAAGTACTTATTTGGATCTATATATTGCAACGATCATTGAAGTTAATAGTGAATCCGGTGAGCAAACATTTTAGTCGATTGAAAGCGAGGAAGGTCACACTGTAAATGAATAGTGTTAAAACATAATAGTGGTCGCGAGCAAGTTAAACCCTTAATAATTTAATTTATGAAATGAATGCTAGCCTGTGAACCGACTGAATTCAGCGTATTAAAAAAGGACAGTGGCAAACTGTCCTTTTGTTAGATAGAAATGGGTGAGCGAGTTACTTGATATTCGCTTTGATCGCCTTAACTGCGCTGCTGATGTCGTCATCGCGTAATGCCTGTAAAATGCCTCTGTGTTCATTTACACATTCAGAACCTGTTGTGATGCGCTTATAGTTCAGTCGCATGCGCATAACATATGGGTACCAAATATTGACCAAATCTTCACCACCGGCTTTATGGATCAAATAGTTGTGAAATGAAATATCAGTTTTAGTGACTTCGGTGAAATCTTCACAATCAAAGGCACTTTGTAAATCATTCAAAATAGACTCAAGTTGGTTAAAGTCTTCTTCTGTCAGAGGGTTATTTTTCAGACTTTCTATTGCATAAACCTCTATGTTTCGGCGTAAGTTAATCATTAACTTTTGTAATTTTGGTTCTAAAACACTATTTACCGACGCACCGCAGTTGTTTTTAGAAATCAACAAGCCTTCTTTAGAAAGCTGTAAAATAACATCTCGAATGGGTCCACGTGACAACCCAAAGCGTTTAGCCAACTCTTGTTCGTTTAATTTAGTATTGGGAGCTAAATCCCCAGATATAATATCTGAGCGAAGTTGGTCTGCTATTTGATCTTTTACCGAAAGGATTTTTGTTGGTTTTGACGTCGCCATAAGAGTCCCAATGTGTTCATAATATGTATACATTCTAGACATTTAGATTATGTAATACAATTGTCAAATGTAATATTGTTAAAAATATACAGTAGTTTTTTGCTTAAGGCATTAATTTATATGGTTAAAAAATTTCGAGTGTACTCGTTTTTATAAAAAAACACCCTAAACACGTAAAATTGTTGACAATAGACAGTGACTGAACAACCTACTGTTTATGTCGCAATTTTGTGCTTAGGGCTAATCTGGAGACCTAACCAGATATTAATCAACCAATTTATGGTTGGATAAAAATTGAGACGTACTCTGGGGAAAAGTCTGCCTCAATAAAAAGCTACTGTTTACCAAATCGTTGTTGATACATTTCACTGTGTAATTGTTTAGCTGCTTCAACCATATAGGGATAAGGAGTATCGGTCACTGTGACGAAGCCAACGTTATAATTCTCACCGTCATAGGCGCGGCCTGTAATAGGCGAGTCGATATATTGAAACCAATGTGCGCCAATAAAGTAAGGGTTTTCAATGACTGATTTCATATAATCTTGATACATTTTTGCACGATCTTGTTGGTTTGCTGCGTGAATTAACCCTGGGTGATACAGGCCTGAATCTTTAGCGCCAATGTGGAACTCTCCCACAATGCTTGGCATGTCGATTTCATATAAAAATGACCAGAATTTAGGGTTTAAACCTTCTTTATAAGAGTTAAAGCTAATAACGTCGACAAATTTAGCTGACGCTTTAACCACTTCTATTGGCATCCCCCAATCAGGGAATCGGGAACCTAAGTACATGTGGTTTGGCATGTGCTTAGCTAAGGCATCATTTACAGAACTGAAGTATTTTTCTGCATAAGCGCTCAATAAGTCTGCGTAATCAGCCTGTTGCTGCTTGTTATTGATTGATGAGTCAATGCCTTCATCAAATGCTTTCCAACTAGGTATTTGTTTCTCCCAAGCCTTATTTAATGCATCTATGTTACCATATTTTAGTTTCATCAGACGGCTGAACTCAGCTTTGGTAGGCACTTCTCCTGCGTCACGTTTTAAGGTATGTATCACAATACCGTAACGACTTTCAGTGGTTTCTGAGCGACCAAAGCTCATTTCATTGTCAATAAATACCCCAACACACCAGGGGTTATTACGAACTTCTTCAGCAACCACTTGTGCAGTGGCAAAGGCGCGTTGTTTGAATTTAGGGTCAAAAACATCGGGTAAAGGTGCCCAGAAGTCATTGCCACTGGATACCGTTTTGTAGTCACCAATAATCCACCCATTCGCAAAATAAGGCATTTTGTTGTTATCGTAATAACTTGGATCAGTCCAATTACCTAAAGAGGTGAATCCCCAATCAAGCATACGGTTTACCGTTACATCACGCCATGATTGCATATAGTCTTGCCCTTGCTGACCATACTTACGCTCAAGGTTTGCGGCATAAAAGCTATAGGTTTCACCGTGTTTTAATGGCCCTGAATGGGCGCTTCTACGATAACCAAAGTGTTTGCCTAGTGGTTCATCGTAATCAGGTAACCAAGTAAACATGCCAGCTCGAACATCAGATGCTTTAAAACGGCTAGCAATGGCTTTGTCTGAAACTCGATTAAGTTTTTGTGAATCTTCAGGGGTGACATCATCTTTAGCGCGTTGAACAATATATTGTTGTTCGAAGTCATAACCTGTCATGGTTGATGAATTTGATAATCGAATGATATCTATGCCAGTGGCGAAATATAGGTAGCCTTCTGGATCAACCAAAGACCATTTATCATTAACTTTTTCTGCTCTAAAAAAACCTGTCGCTTCCAGTTTAGGGCCATTAAGCCACCCGTTAAATTTACTGCGTTCGGGTTGAAGTTGACCGCTTAAACCGGCGAGTTCGGCATCACGTTGACTAATCAACTCTTGGTCGTTATGGACTTTACCTGCAAAATCTATCTTGGCGTTTTGTCCATATTTATCAACTATATCTGTCAAGAATAGTTGATTAAAATCAGGGTTCTGGCGAACTTTTATATTTTGAATTATTAGGCTTTTGTCAAAAATAACACCTTTTACAGATAAGCTTATTTTCGCGATACCTTTAAGGTTTAAGTTCTTTTTACCCCATAAAGAAGTGAATTGATGTTCGTTACTTTCCCAGGTATCGGGGTTTGAACGTAGACCAGAATGAAAGTTTAGTTCTACTTTTTCATCTCCTTCAGGAGTCCCTAAATCGTGGCCTGACATTTTTGCGTAGTAGGTTTCAGGTGTTGAACTAATAGGTACACTTAAACTGCGGGTATAAGTTGCACCATCAATATCGGTCATATCTAAATAAATTTGGACACTGTGCTTGCCCTTATTTGCCATGGAAAATGCAATATTAAAGTCTTCTAGATTACTCCAATCCCACGGTTCTTTGGGTTCAAAAACCACGCTTGCGTTGCCTGTTTCTGCAGATTTAAATTCGATATTAAGACCATCAGCATTCAAACTTGATTGTGCATTGTTGAGTTTCACTTCTGTTAAGTCAGAATTATGGCTGAAGCTATAGAGTGTTTGTAATAATGCATCTTCTTTATTACTAGTGGAATTAACTTGTTCTCTAGTGCTTTTTTCCGTACCGCTATTATCTAGTTCATTTTGACAACCATATAGACAGCTTAATATTGCTGATACTAATAAAAGCTTACTTTTGGTGTTCATTGGCGGTTTATTTCTCGATTGTTGTTGGCCATTTATCATCAAATGTGTACCACTTATATTGCCTGTATTTACCATCGTTATAATCTCTTGGTTCTGTTATATGAACTGTTTTTTATGTGCATTCGGCTAAGTCAATTACGCTATCTGTCTATTTGCTGTATATCCACCACAATCTTGTACAGAACCAGATAAATGTTATTCTCACGCTGCAATTTTGTTAACAATCTACATCCTATTTTTTGCTATTGCAATCATTTAATAATCAAATTTACTATCAAAGATTGAAATGATTAGCACTATTTTAAGCATGGAATTATCAATGTGCATTCTATATTGATCTGTTTTTATTGCATTTTTTTGATGGTATTTTTTGTTGCGAGTGAGAAAGTGATAAATTAAATATAGTAAATTGTTAACAATGCTTGCGTGTGTGTTGTGCTTGATGATAATGTGTTGTTGGCACTTTGTGATTAGGTTGTTGCTTGCGCTCTTAAGTCAAGTTATATGAGCTGCCCTGTACAGGTGTCAGAGTAAATGCAGAGTCATAAAGCTAAATACACTTTAATTAACCAATTTGCTATCAGATTCTTGATTGTTAACGCTGTTAACTCACATTAGTCAGTTTAAAGCTGATAAAAACAATAATATGGAAGTAATCACATGAGTCGAAGAAAATACAATGTACTTTATTGTGCCTTAGTCGTGGCGCTAGGTGGATTTATTTTTGGTCTAGACGCTGCTCTGATCTCTGGCACAATTAAATTTGTGACCACAGAATTTGGCTTATCTGAACTTGAAGTAGGAACGGTTGTAAGCGCACCTGGTTTTGGGGTGTTGTTCGCGTTAATGATTACTGGGCACTTGTGTGATCGATTTGGTCGAAGGTTAACTTTATTACTGATTTCTTTTACTTATATCTTTTCGGCTATTGCATCAGTAATGGCTACTAGTTTTGAAGCGCTTGTATTTGCCAGATTTATTGGAGGATTGGCATTTACTTCTTTATCGGTTGCAGCAATGTATATTGGTGAAATTGCCCCTTCTAGATTACGTGGAAAGTTAGTTTCCATGATTCAAATTAATATCGTTGTTGGACTTTCTTTAGCTTATTTTGCAAATTACGGCTTATTGGCGCTTTTAGGCTCAGATTCAGAGCTTAGTCAATTGATGGGGATCAACGATAAAAATATTTGGCGGTGGATGTTAGGAGTAGAAATTATTCCCGCTGTTGTGTGGTTTTTATTGTTAACAGGTATTCCGCATAGCCCGCGATGGTTAATGATGAAAGATAAAGTTGATAAAGCTGCAGTTATTTTAAATGGTTTTAATAAAACGACTGAGTGTGAGGCAGAGTTAAATGATATTCGCAAAAGTTTGGCCAGCCATGTAAAGAATGAGTCGTTTATTGCCTCGATGAAAGGGTTATTTGAACCGAATATTCGCATGGCAATGCTAATTGCGTTCACTATCGCAGTCGTGCAGCAAACCACCGGCATTAATGCCATTATGTTTTATGCTCCAACCGTGTTTGAACAGTTAGGCATTGGTACAGATGCAGCCTTTTTTCAAGCCACGATTTTAGGGTTAGTCAGTATTGTTTTTACAGTCATTGCCATTTTATTAATTGATAAAGTCGGCCGCAGGCCGTTAGTGATTTATGGACTTGGATTAGCCACTGTTAGTTTATTCGCTTGTTACTTAGGGTTTGCTAACGCGGTATATTTGCTTTCTCCTGAAGTGATTCAACAACTACATCAAAGTCTAAATATTGCTGATATTAGTAGTTTGGCTAATGTCAGTTTTGACAACGACGTTGACTTTAAAGATGCACTAGAAGGTTTAATAGGTTTATCTGAAGCAAAAGTGCATGAAAGTATATTGTTGCAAAGTGCGGTAACTATCGATGCAACTTTGATCATCAGCGGCATTATTGGCTTTATTGCAGCTTTTCATTTCTCAATTGGACCTATCATGTGGGTGTTATTTTCTGAAATATTTCCAACCCATATTCGCGGGATTGCTATTCCAGTATTTGCGTTTATTGCCAGTATCGTCAGTTATTTTGTTCAACAATTCTTTCCTTGGCAGTTAAACAATTTTGGTGCAGATCTTACTTTCTTAATGTATGCCTGTTTTGGGGTGATTGGCTTTGTCATGTTGTACAAAATCATGCCTGAAACTAAAAATAAAACCATTGAAGAAATAGAGGCCTATTTAAGCAGTAAAAGTTTTAAAAAAGCTATCCCGAAAAAGGCGGCTATTGAGTTATGAGTAGTTCAAGCAAAAATGGAGTAGCGTTGAAGAGTATTGTTGCCATTGGCGAATGTATGATGGAATTGATCCCTCATGGAGATAATCAGTTTATTAGAGGATACGCAGGAGATACCTACAATGCACTGGTTTACGCAAAACGCTTTGCCCCTCAGTTAACATGCGAATTTTTTACCGCTATTGGTCATGACCCAATGAGTCAAGATATGATGACTAAGTGGCATTCAGAGGGGGTTGATAGCAGCAAAGCTTTTCAACTTAACGGTGCCACTATTGGTGTTTACAGTATTAATGTTGATGAAAATGGTGAACGAAGTTTCAGTTATTGGCGTAAACACTCTGCTGCCACACAAATGCTGCATGAAAAGAGCGTGGATGAAATTGTTAACCATTTAAGCAGTGCAGAGTTAATTTTTTACAGTGGCATTTCATTAGCCATTTTATCTGATGTAGATAAAGCTAAGCTGATGACGAGTTTGGCAACATTACGTCAGCAGGGCGTTAAAGTAGCATTTGACCCTAATTATCGCCAAGCCATGTGGTGTGATGTTGACCATGCGACCCATTGGTTAACAGAAGCTTATCGTGGATGTGATATTGCGCTCCCGGGTATTGAAGAACATAGTCATTTATTTCAGCAAGATTCAGCAGAACAAATTAGTCAATTTTGTACTGGTCTCGGGGTGCAAGAAGTCATAGTAAAAGCTGGAAAACAGGGGACCTATGGATATTCAGCTGGTGAAATGGTGACTCATATTCCATTTAAAGCAGCACCAGTACAAGTTGATTCAACAGCCGCTGGAGATTCATTTGCAGGCACTTATTTAGCGGCAAGAGCCGTTGGCTTTGATATTGAGCAAGCCATTATCAAGGCTTGTTTTATTGCGAGTGAAGTTGTGCAATTTAAAGGTGCTATTTTACCCAAAACACATTACAACGCTTTAATTAAACAATAAACATTTTGGAAACGTTATGAATGATAAGCAACCAAAACTTAGTTTAGCGAGTCGCCGTGCAATTGAACGTGGATATGATAATAAAAACTCAGATTGGATGGTTGAGTTTGATGTGTCGCCATTGAAAGGGGATTTTGCCTTTGAAGAAGGAGTGATCCGCCGTGATCCATCTTCAGTGTTACTGGTCGATGGCTTATATCATTGTTGGTACACCAAAGGAGAAGGTGAAACCGTAGGTTTTGGCTCTGACAATCTTGAAGATAAAGTATTTCCATGGGACTTAACCGAAGTATGGCATGCAACATCAGAAGATGGTGAAACTTGGCAAGAGCAAGGACCTGCAATTCAATGTGGTGAACCAGGTGCTTATGATGACCGAGCTGTATTCACTCCAGAAGTCTTCAGCCATCAAGGCCGTTACTATTTAGTTTATCAAACGGTACAAACTCCTTATACCAACCGCCAATATGAAGAAATTGCATTGGCCAGTGCCGATTCACCATACGGCCCTTGGGCTAAATCACCTCAAGCTATTTTAAGCCCAAGTAAAGATGGTGAATGGCTTGGTGATGAAGATAACCGTTTTCAAGTGAAGTCAAAGGGCAGTTTTGACAGTCACAAAGTGCATGACCCTTGTTTAGTGTTTTTTGATGAAAAGTTTTACCTGTATTACAAGGGGGAAACCATGGGCGAGGGAATGAACTTTGGTGGCCGAGAAATCAAACATGGTGTTGCCGTAGCAGACACAATTGAAGGACCTTATCGCAAATCTGAATACAATCCTATCTCAAATAGTGGTCATGAAGTGGTGGTGTGGAATTTTGAAGGCGGTATCGCATCATTATTAACAACAGATGGCCCAGAAAAAAATACTATTCAGTTTGCGCCAGATGGCATTAATTTTGATATTAAAGCACATATTAAAGGTGCACCTGAAGCCATCGGTCTATTCAGAGATCCTGCACTCATTAACCCACAACTAGACCTCAATGGTCCAAATGCTAAAAAGCCAGGGCTATCTTGGGGACTGTGTCATAAATACGATGCCAGTTGGAACTGGAATTATATTTGCCGTTTTCAGATTAAAAGACAAATCTTGGATGCTGGCACATTTCAAAATAGTAATTAAACGCTATTTAGTTACTCGGACTTATGGATGCTTGCCTAACGATGCAAGTTATGTAAATTTCTAAATAAAAACGATAAAAACGATAAAAACGATAAAAACGATAAAAATGAGGTTGTTATGGATAGACGAAGTTTTATAAAACTGTCAGCGCTAGCAGCAGGAAGCATGCTGTTTCCTACACAAGCTGCAAGAGCGGCTGCTAATAGACCCTCATTAACGCAAACTGCGCCCATTGAATTATTGCCAAGCAATGTTCAACGCCCTTGGCTTGGGAAAGCTTTTTGGGGTAACCGTTTACAAGATTGGCGTTTGAATGCAGGAAAAATTGAATGTATTCGTGGTGAACGTGGTTTTGAAATGCGTACGGTGTCTATTTTAACTCGGCAACTCAATGACGCGCCAAAGCCTGCACGTATTAAAGCCAAAGTCAGTAATTTAACCCCAACAAAAGCGGGTTTTTGTGGCTTTTTAATAGGGGCAGGTGCAGACCAGCTTGATTACCGTGCTAGTGCGCTAATTCAACGCGCTTCTGGAAAAAATGGCGGCTTTATGGCGGTCATTAATGATAAAGGTGAGTTAAGTTTTAGAGACTTTTCTGACACCAATAAACCACTGGCATTCGAAAAAGTGGTTAGAACCAATACCGTTAACATCGGTCTACTTCATGATTGTGAAATTATTCTAGATTGCCATATCGATCCAGTCTCAAATAATAACTTTGATGTACGTCTGGTAGCCATAGACAGTAAAACCAACAAAGAATTAGGCTTTATTGTTCGTACTGGAGTGCCTAGTTCTGAGTTACTTGGCGGAGTCATGTTGTTGTCATCAATGCCATCTAAACAAAGCGGCGCAAGATGGTCGTTTGAAGATATTCAGTCTGGTGGTGAAAAACTGTCTCAATTTGATGATAGAGGATTAGGGCCGGTTATTGGGTGTATGCATAGCCTGAATAAATCGGTATTAAAGCTAAGCGCCCAATTTATGCCTGTTGCTGATAATGAATATCGCAACGTTACACTAGAATATCGACAATCATCAACTAGCGATTGGCTATCTAGTTATTCACAAATTGAACCGGGTTATGTGATTCAATTTAGAGTAGAAAATTGGGATAACACACAACAATATGATTACCGTGTAGTTAGCCATGAAAACGGCAAGGCAGCAGTGCTATACCAAGGTCAAATATTGAAAGACCCGGGTCAGTCTAAGCCGCTGTCGATTGCATTATATTCTTGTTTAGTGGCAACCAACTTGTCATTAGATATTGAACACTACAAAACGCGCTTAAAGCAAGAAAAGCTATTAGGTCGTTTTAGTCGTGAAAACATTTTATTCCCGCATACGGAGTTAGTCGATAATTGTGATAGTCATGAACCCGATATGTATGTTTTTTGTGGTGACCAATATTATGAAGCAACGCCCACTCAAGTATGGCGAGGCAGACCCGACTCTCATTTAGATATGTTGTATCGCTGGTACTTATGGTACTGGACCTTTAGAGATTCAATTCGTAATAAACCGTCAATATTGCTAGCCGATGACCACGATGTATTACAAGGCAATTTGTGGGGAGTTGGCGGTAGAGATCCTGTGGTACTAGAGGGTGATAAACGCACTGAAGAAGACGGCGGCTATATGGAAACCAAAGCGCTAGTTAAAATGGTTTACCGTATGCAGCATGGCCATAATCCAGATGCGTATGACCCTACACCAATAGATCATGATATTCCGGTTACTTATGGTGCCTTTGTTTATGGTGGCGTGAGCTTTGCGTTGGTAGAAGATAGAAAGTTCAAATCAAGACGTAATATTAAGATCAATCCATTACACGCACAGGGAGAGTTGTTAGGTCATCGTCAAGAGCAGTTCTTACGCGCATGGGCCGATATGGACAAAGGTTTGCCTAAGGTTTGTATTGCCTCTTCTATTTGGGGATCGCCTCAAACCAAGAGTAACTTAGAGCCGCTATTAGATTATGACTCAAACGGCTATCCACCAGATGGCAGAACCCGTGCAGTTAAGCTGATTAAAGATGCCGGTGCAGTAGTGATTTGTGGCGACCAACATTTACCAATGATGGCCAAACAAGGACTTGAAACCTTTGATGATGGACCGCTGTTTTTTGCTGGCCCAGCCGCCGCCGCATTCTGGCAGCGTTGGTTTGAAGGCTTGGGTAAGCTGGAAAACCAATTTAATAATGACCCTAATACCGGCAATTTTACTGACATCTTTGGTAATAAAATGCGCGTGTTGGCTGTAGTTAACCCGAAAGTGACTTATGATGATTTTAAGCAACAAACCAATAACTCATGGAGTAACTTTTTGGCAGACCGCTCATTGAAAAGCGAAGGCTACGGTATTGTAAAGGTTGACCATAACGCTCAACAATTTGAGTTTGAATGTTGGGAGTGGAATACAAACCCAAGCAAAGGTAAGCAATTCCCAGGTTGGCCTTATATTCATAAATTTGAACATGCCTAAAAGCAGATTTCATATCAAAAGCTTGCCGGACAATATTAATACATCGTCTGAATGTTTAGCATTGTCGGAATCATAACAACCCTGTCATCCTCGATATTTACATCGAGGATTTTCCTTTGATTTTAGTTAATTTAATTCTTAACAATTACGCCACTCAGATAATAAGTTGGGGGATTGTTTTTCTATTATTAACTCATGAAGGTTAACGAAAATTATATTTTCACTCGCAAGTCAATTAACAATATCGCAACAGTGGTTCATCTGTTAAAATTCTGCCAACTACAATAAGTATCGATATAAATCATAATCTTAAGTTTGGGTAAACCCAATTTTAATTTAATTTAAAAGTGGTTGGCTTAAGCGGAAATTTTAAAAAATAATAAAAAATAAATTGAATATTGTTAACAAAATCATGTTGACATTAGTTCGGTGAGTTAGTAGTGTTTGAAACTGGGCTGTAACATAAATTTAACTTGTACAGCTTGCTTCGGCAGAAACATAAACGCTCTTGGGGGAGTAACATGCCAATTAAATCGACCAAATATAAATACAGTACTGTGTATCTTGCCTTGCTAACAGCAATGTCTATGCAAGTTATCGCAGAAGAAAATGATCAAAAACCAAATACTGATGAAATTGAAGTGATTCAGGTTAAAGGTCTAAAAAGCAGTTTAAAAAAATCGATTAATGACAAACGTTTTTCAGAAAACTTAACGGATTCTATTAACTCTGAAGATATTGGTAAATCAACCGATCAAAACATTGCAGATGCTTTATCACGAGTTACTGGTGTTACTGTTCAGTCAGTTGATGGAGAAGGTTCTCGTATTACGGTACGTGGTGCTAATTCACAACAAAATAATGTCAGTATGAATGGCGTCCAACTCGGTTCGACTGATTTCAGTCAAAGTGTTAATTTATCGCAGTACTCATCTGATATTTTATCTAAAATTGAAGTGGTTAAAACACCCAGTGCTGATCATGAAGAAGGTGCATTAGGTGCAAACATTAACCTGATAACTAACAAACCATTAGATTTAAATTATCAAATTAGAACGGTAACGGTTGAAGGCCGCTATAACGATTTATTAGATGACGAAAACTATAAGGTTTCAGGTACGATATCCGAAAAAATGTTTGATGATACTTTTGGGGTGATTTTTACCGCTGTAAAAGAAACTAACTCTTACCGTAAAGATCAATATAGTGCTGATAATTGGGTATCTGAATTTTCTCATTTAGCTTCTGATACAGAAGGGAATCTTGTTGAAGATGTGTGGGGCATCACGAATAAGAATTCACGGTATGAGTTGTATAATAATGATGTAGACCGTATGAACTTTAATTTGGGATTACAGTGGACACCAACTGATTCAACAGAGTTTAATCTCAATACCAATTACACCAAACAGTCTTTTGAAAGTTCAATGCATGGCGTTCAAGTTCGTAGTGGTCAACAAGGTAATATGATTGAAGGGATTGACCCTGGTTTAGGTGGCGGCCCATCACAGTGGACGGATCCACAGCAAGATTGGCATACCATTGATTTAAAAACCAATACATTTACTAAATACTTAAACCGATTTGGTGATGGTGGTTTAAGCCAGTCTGAAAACAAATATGATGAAGAAAACACCGTTATCTCATTCGATGTTAGACATGATATTACTGACAATCTTATTTTAAATGCCGGTCTAGGTTACTCAAAGTCTGAACGTATTCCTGAAAACCAAGTTTATATTGCGATGCAAAACTTTAGCAATATTAACCGCTGGTTATTAAAAAATGTTCCAGAAACTGATATTGAGCCAGTCGGTTATGACTGTACTAATGGCCCATGTACTTTAGTGGGGGGGGCTGGTCTGATTGATTATGGCGAGAATAACGAATTTGGCGATCCATTAAATGTTTGGGATAACTACGGCACAACAGGCTTTAACGTTGATGAGCTCAATGCCCAGCATTTAACTTTTTTAAATCGCTCAGTTGTTGCCGTTGAAGATGAACAAAAATCAGCTTTCGTCGATTTTGACTGGATAGTCGACGCTGGACCATTATCAAGTATTGAGTTTGGTGCTAAGTACTCTAACCGTGAAAAATACGTAGATAACCAGCAAAATGCATTTAATAGTGTCGGCGAAGGTGTAGTTATTAATAACCCTTATACAGGAGCTCCTACGGTTTTAAATGATGGTTTGAATTCGTTAAGTGGTGATCTTTTTGCTACTGGAGAAAGCTTTCCTGTAGATGACTTCATGGACAGTAATGGCTATGGGCGCGATGCGATTACGGATGGTTGGACAACCTTTTCAGCATTTAAAGCATTTGATGTTGCTTTAGGTTCTCCTTCTGTTGGTTTCGAGCCTGATAATTCAAATACTCGTTCAGCTGAACTTGATAACTTTGCTACATATCTAAAAGCAAATTTTGATTTAGTCGACGGCCGGTTAACCGGTGATCTTGGTGTTCGTTATGTTAAAACAGAAGTAGAAACATCAGGTTACTCAGGTGTTCAATTTGCTTATGATCCTGGTAACGTTGGCCGGTTAATGGACCCTTTCAAATTGGCTGAATTACGTGATTCAAGTCTGCCTGAATGTAGTGGTATTCCATTTTACGGTACTGATTGGAACGCAGAAACTCGTTGGGCTCGTGTTGATGGCAATGGTTACGATACTAATGGTACTAACGATTTAACTGATGATATTGCTCGACCAGATGAAGGTGCTTGTTTTGATGCTAATGCTGTACGTGGTAATCCAAACGAAAGTGGTTGGTGGTTATGGCGTCACAGTGATATATCTACTGAAAAATTCTATGGTTATGGTGATAGACAACTTGACGAAAATGGTCAGCTTGTTGCAACTGAAGATAGAAGTAAGCGTAGCTTTGCTGTAACTGGTACTCATGATTATGACGTTTTCTTACCCAGTCTAAACTTGAATTATCTGCTTACTGACGATTCGGTACTACGTTTTGCAGCATCTAAGACGATGGCACGCCCACAAATTGATTCATTACGTCCTGGTTTTAAAGTGCGTGAAACCCAGTGGGGCGGTTACAATCGTAATAACACCATTACCCTCACAACACCTAAATTAGACCCATTAGAATCAATTAACTTAGATTTATCGTACGAATGGTACTTTAACGAAGCAGGTATGTTGTCTGCAGGCCTATTCTATAAAGACATGACTAATTTCGAAGAATCTGAAACTGTTGTGACTTATATGGATGACCTACGAGATGTCGGCTTAACAGAAGGCGAAGGTTATAATCCTGATGATTTAGTATTGGTAGCAGGCCAAGACAGTCTTGAACAATGTATGCCTAAACGCTTCCAGGGTAATGATGAATTCCATGAAGATTGGATGTATTCAGGTGACTTGGAGCAAATGTGTGCTCAGTTCAAAACAACTCGTATCAAAAATGGTAAAGGTGCGAACATTAAAGGGGTTGAACTGCAGTATATTCAAACTTTTGACATGCTACCCGGTTGGCTTTCAGGTTTAGGTATTCAAACTAATTATACCTATCAAGACAGTAAATATGACCAAGAAGTATCGTCAATAGATGACACTGTTCAACTACCTGAGTTACAAGTTGCCTATACACCTGAGCATAGTTATAACTTAACTGCATTTTGGGAGAAAAATGGTCATCAGTTGCGTTTATCCTACCGAGGTAATACAGATCAGCTAGCTAAACGTTCTTGGGAGTCGGGTTCTTTGTGGGAAGAAGGTCGGCAAACACTTGATTTCTCAGCAAGTTATAAACTGAATGATTATGTTACTTTCTCATTCCAGGCAGTTAACTTAACGGATGAAGGTATTCGTCAATATTATACTAGCCGTTTCTTAAATGTGAATGGAGAAGTACTGGATGAAGGCAGCCCAATAGATGGTAATGCTACCGATTCTCGTACGGTCTATCAATATCAAACGGGTCGAACATTCCGTTTAAATGCGCGAATGAACTTCTAATCTAATCGTCTTTAATAGGGTCACAACAGTGGCCCTTTTTTAATTAAATTAACATCAATTGCCCATATTTACTGTGTCATTAATCCATGACAAGGAGTGTAATATGAAACTGACTTGCGTTTATCCTAATGCCTTATTGCTAAGTGTATTAACACTGGCGGGTTGTCAGCCTGTCGCTTCACCTGAATCACAAAAAAACTCAACCGATAATTCTGCACCATCAATCGAATCCACTAGTTTAGTGCGCGAACAGACCACAAGTTTAATGACTTTAGTCGATTTCGCTTCTGCTGATCAGCAAACTTGGCTACAAAGCCGTTCTGCAAAATTTCAGTTGCTAAAAAACCAACTACAAATTGGTTTTTTAGCTCAACATAATATTTCAACCGTCAGCATCAAACCTGAACAGCCATGGGACTTATCGTCACTAAGTCGATATAACTTGGCATTTGATGTGGCTAACCCTCAAGATAAATCAGTGCATTTTTATTTATCCGTTGAAAATCAGCAAGGTGAGTACCAAAGCCGCTCAATCAGTATTGCACCTCATTATAAAGGCACGGTATTTTTCCCGCTAGATGGTAGAGAAGCTGTTACTGAAGCTGGTTTTTGGGGCGATGCTATGCCTTGGAAAACCGACGATTCATTAATGGTTTGGCGTTCATGGCGTGCCGATAACGTAGATTTAACTCAAATTGCTGCATTGAATTTTTTTACTATTGGCCTGTTAGAAAACCGCTCAATTGAAATTAAAGATATTCGCATAAGGGCGAATCCAGAGCCCGATCCGCAATGGCTTAATAAGATTGTGGATCAATATGGTCAAAATGCCCTTATTGATTACCCGCTAAAAATTACCTCCGATGAGCAATTAGCACTGCAAACCGCCGAGGAGTTGGCTCAACTTAACGCATCATCAGGTATGCCTAATCGCTCGATATATGGTGGATACACTAAAGGGCCTAAGTTAAAAGCCACAGGTTTTTTTAGAACTGAAAAAGTTGATGGTAAGTGGTGGATGGTTGACCCACAAGGTCATGTGTTTTTTTCACATGGCCCTGCTAATGTGAGAATGGCCAATATGTCGACATTAACGGGAATTGATTATAAAGATGATGCTGTGCGTTATCGTGACCCGAATGAAACCACCCCTGAAGACTCAATGGGAACGGTGCAAATCCCACAAGCCATAAAAGACAGTCGATATGTGGCGTCATCTTTACGGCACAATATGTTTGAGTGGTTGCCGGAATATTCAGATCCCCTCGCTAAGCATTACAGCTACCGCCGTTCAACCCACAAAGGCGCAATGCCTTATGGAGAAACCTTTAGTTTTTATCAGGCGAATTTACAGCGTAAATACGGTAATCAACCTGATGGTGCATACTTAACCAAATGGCATGAAGTAACATTATCTCGAATGAAAGACTGGGGCTTTACTTCATTTGGTAACTGGGTAGACCCAGCTTTCTATAGCGCTAAACAAGCGCCATATTTTGCCAATGGTTGGATTATTGGTGATTTTAAAACCCTATCTGGCTCAGTAAATCATTGGGGCTTAATGCCAGATCCCTTTGACCCGGAGTTTGCCCGTCGAGCTAAGATAACCATTGATGAGATTTCAGACTCTGTAAAAGACTCGCCTTGGTGTGCTGGCATTTTCATTGATAATGAAAAAAGCTGGGGTGAGCGAGAAGGCTCAATTGAATCGCGCTATGGAGTCATTTTAGATGCCTTGTCTAAAAACATAACTGAAAGCCCTGCTAAAAAAGCCTTTAGTGAATTTTTACAGCAAAAGTATGCCCAAGTTGAGCAGTTAAATACCGCATGGCAAACTAACTTTAACGATTGGGACACACTCAACCAAGGCGTTACCTTTAACCAATACAGTGAACCACAAGTAGCTGATTTATCGCGTTTACTGGAGTTATTAGGTGAGCAATACTTTAAGGTGGTGCATAACACCCTAGCGGAGAAAATGCCTAATCATTTATACATGGGGGCCAGAATGGCGAATTGGGGCATGCCAGATGAAATTATTAAGGCCTCACTGAAATATTCTGATGTACTGAGTTTCAATATTTATGAAGAAGGAATGCAACCTCACTTTTGGCAGTTTTTAGAGCAGGTTGATTTGCCGGTGGTTATTGGTGAATTCCATATTGGCAGCACTGAAGGTTCAGGCCTGTTTAACCCAGGTATTGTGCATGCTAGTGGTCAACAGGATAGAGCCAATAAGTATAAAAACTACATGCAAAGCGTGTTAGAAAAACCATATATGGTTGGCGCACATTGGTTTCAATATGTTGATGAACCGCTAACTGGGCGAGCCTTTGACGGCGAGAATGCCAATATTGGGTTTGTGACGGTGACAGATACGCCTTATCCGCAATTAATTGAGGCGGTTAAAGAGGTGACTTCAACCATGTATCAGCAGAGGCTAGACACTAAATAACCTTTACTGATTGAAGTGATAGGGCTAATGGCTTGGTAGCATTAGCCCTTTTTTTGTGGCTGACAAATGCCACTTAAAGTATCCAAATGGCATTAAAGTGATATTTCTGCACCTAATATGTGTATTTTACTACTCATTGCCACGCTAGGATGTTACTTCGTATTAACATTTTTATATCTAGCCATAAAAAGGTGTGCAATGACAGCCAAAATCAAAGGTATTAGCCAGTTTAACGATGCGTTTTCCGACAAGCGATCAACATCGGGTTTGGGGCAGATGGACGATCAAAATGACCCGGTAAAGATGATTTTAGGCTTAAAAGCACTACGAAAAGCGGCGCATGATAGTACTATTTTTCAGTCTGGCGCAACCCCCGGGCGTATTGTTATTCCTTCAGAAGTTGCCATTAGACAAACTCGTCAAATTCCATTTGAGCTTGACCCTCCTGAGCACAGTGGTTTTCGTGAATTACTTAACCCTTGGTTTAAACGTCCATTAGCTGCCGTTTATCAAGCCAAATTACAGCAAATAATAGATCAAACTATTGCACATGCTTTAGAAAAAGCTTCAGTTGATATTGTGGCTGAATTCGCCTTACCGCTTCAATCTAAAGCACTGACTTTATTGCTAAATACTTCAATGAATAAAGCGCAAACTTGGATTGATTGGGGAACACATGTATTTAGAAGTGAATCCAGTAACTTAGATGCAGATAAAGCCAATGTTTTATATGACTACATAGATGCTGAAATTGATAAAACAATGGCTAAGCCAAGACCCGATGATTCCGCCACAGAAGACCTTTATTCGGTACTGCTTAATGCGGAAGTTGACGGTAAAAAACTGACTAAGGAACAAGTGAAAGGTGTGATGATTTTAACCTTTGCTGGTGGTCGAGATACGGTGATTAATGCCATTACTAACACCATTGCTTACTTTAGTGAAAACATCAATGACTTACAGCGAATTGCTAGCGAACCAGACATTGTTAACCGAGCGGTTGAAGAGTTATTGCGTTATTTTTCTCCGTTAACCCAAATGGGTCGTGTAGCAACTGAAGATACTACTGTTTGTGAGCATGCCATTAAAGCCGATAGCCGAGTTTCATTGTGTTGGGCTTCTGCAAATCGTGATGAAACAGTATTCAGTAACCCTAACTCAGTCGACTTTGACCGCAAAGTGAATCCACATGTGAGTTTCGGTTTTAGTCACCACAATTGTTTAGGGGCGACTCATGCAAGGCAAATTTTAAGGCAACTGGTGCTGACACTGGCAAATACAGTGGCTGACATTAACGTTGTTAGCGCTGATGAAAACATTGAACAGTTAGGCGAGTTTTCACGCAAAGTGGGCTTTAACCACCTAGTGGTCAGCCTGACTGCGAAATAACTAATCTGTGCGACGGATAGGAGATTAGCTAACGCACTTATTTATTTTTAGATTGATTTTAAAATACATTTCTAGAGATATTTTTGCTTAGAGCAAGACAAATTTGTGCGTCAATAGCTAGTCTATTGCAAGCAAATGTAACGCCATTATCAGTAAAAACAGCCTCTAGAAAGTAAGTTGTTATGCGCAGCTCAGGTTAATTAATAACTTAATAAAACGAAAACCAACAATAAAGGAATTATACAATGGCTAAAGTCATCTTTGTTACTCAAAACAACGGCTCGGTGGAAGTGGAAGGCGACAGTGGCTCCTTAATGGAGTTAGCGGTGGCAAATGGTGTTGCAGGTATTGATGGTGACTGTGGCGGAGTGTGTTCATGTGCCACATGCCATATTTATGTAGACCCAGCCGACTTTGACAGAGTTGGGGCGGCAGAAGAAGTGGAAGCTGATATGTTGGAATTGGATGGCAAGGTGACTGAATATAGTCGTTTGTGTTGCCAAATTGAAGTATCTGAACAAATTGATGGAATGACTTTTGTTGTCGCCAACTAAGATCACTTTAAGGGTTAAACATGCAATCAGCTGAAGAATTTCGTTCTAACAATGGCGCTGTCGTGATTATTGGTGCCAGTCATGCAGGGGTTAATTTTGCATTTAACCTACGTCAACAAGGGTGGACTGGCTGCATAACTTTAATAGAACGTGATCCCGAGTTGCCGTATCACAGGCCACCGTTATCTAAAAAAACATTGCAATCAGCAGAGTTGAAGTCGACACCATTGAAGGCTGAAAAAGCCTACAAAGATAACAATATTGAATTAAAGCTTGGTTATGAGGTGACCGTTGTTAATCATTCAGCCAAGCAGCTGACTCTCAATGATGGTCAATATATTCATTATGACAAATTAATCATTGCGACCGGCTGTCGGGCCTTTATTCCGCCTATTTCAGGGATGGACGTGGCTGAGACTTCAAATACTAATCGGTCTATTTTTACTATGCGCACTTTTGCTGATACGACAGCCATTAAGGCGGCACTAAATAACAGCAGCGATAAGCAGGTGGTTATTATTGGCGGTGGTTATATTGGCCTTGAAAGCGCCGCATCCTTGATTGCAATGGGTGCCAAAGTGACTGTGATTGAAAAGCAGCCGAAGATATTATCGCGAGTGACGTCAGCCGTGATGTCAGACTTTTTAACTGAATTACATCTCAGTAAAGGTGCTGAAATACTGACAGGTAAAGACGTTATTGAAGTTAAGCAACTCAGTCACCAATATCCTCACCAGCCCTCTCACCAGTACCAACATAAACAAGTGGTGGTGTGCGGTGACGGCAGTGAATATTGTGCCGATTTTATTATTGTTGGTGTCGGCGTTAGGCTAAATTCGCAATTAGCGCTTGATGCAGGTGTTGAGGTTGAGCAGGGCATTAAAGTGAATGAGGCTTGCCAAACATCTAATGAAGACATTTTTGCCATTGGTGATTGCACTCAGCAATTTAGCTCACTTTATCAAAGATGGATTCGGCTTGAGTCAGTTCAAAATGCCGTTGATCAGGCCAAAATTGCCGCGCAGTTTTTAACGGGGAAATTATCCCAAGATGAGCCTGTTCAGCAAACCGTTCCTTGGTTCTGGTCAGATCAATATAACTGTAAATTGCAAATTGTAGGCTTGTCTGACGGCTATGATGAGCTCCTTGTGAAGCAAGAATCAGTCGATCAGTTTTCGGTTTGGTATTTTAAAGCAGATAAGTTGCTGTGTGTTGAGGCCGTAAATTATGCCAAAGCTTATGTGTTAGGCACGCAGGCGATAAAGCAAAATCTATTAGTTGATAAGACGGCATTGCAAAGTCGGGATGCGTTATCCAAAGAAACCCTGTTTTTAGCAGTTTCTAACTAACATTTACTCTGCTGATTAGTCGATAGAGCAATCGATTAGCTGGTTAATTGTTTGCGGTATTGATGTGGGGTGATTTTAAAATGATGTTTGAATTGCTTGATGAAATACGACGAGCTTGAAAAGCCTAATTCATAAGAAATGTCTGTTACTGATGTGGTCGTTTGGCTTAACAAACGTGCTGCAGTATACAGTTTATGACGGATCATATAGTCGGAATAGGGCACTCTAAAGTGATTTTTAAACACTCTAGAAAAATAAGACGGCGATAGGTGACATAGTTTGGCTGCGTCTTCTAATGACAAATTTACCCCCGTGGGTTGAGTTAATTTAGCCATTAATGGAGCGAGTTTTTGGTAACTGTTCGACACATTTAGCGGAGTTTGCTTACTGGTTAAGCTACTTTTGCCATATTCGCACACTATGGTCACAAGGCTATTGAACAACTGTTTGCAGGTATGACTTTGGGGATTTTCATTAAACTCAGTCAATAACCAGCCTAGTAATTGATGAATTTTCTGTTGTACCTCTGTGGAGAAACGCAAATGCAAACCGGTTTTTAATATCTCAGTAAACTGACTTATGGATGGGTGATTGAGGAGCTCAGGCATAAATTGGACTATATACCAAGATTTAGGACGTGGGTTTAGTACAAAGTTATGGCTTTCCATGGATGGCGTGAACACCGCTTCAAAATCAGCAAGTAGGCTTTCTCCCTGATGATAGAAATAACTGCCATCAATTTGTTCAAAAAAAATGAACTCATGCACTTGATGAAAGTGCAAAAAGCATGAGTAGCTATCGTGTTGCAGATAACTGACGTAATGAATTTCAAAGTCGTAACCGTCTTTTATGGAATAAGGTTCGCAGTAAATAGTAGGTTTTTTCATATCTTTATACTTATTGTTAACAATTAGGAGTTTACATGTACAAGGCAAAGGCTGCAATTGCAGACGGTAAAGGGGGGTTCTTTTTTGACACCGTAACCTTAGGTAAGCCAAAGGCAGGTGAAGTAAAAATCAAAATACAGGCCTCCGGTATTTGCCATACCGATTTGGACTCTATTAAAACTTGGAATAAAAAGTTCATCATTGGCCACGAGGGTGCGGGCACCGTAGTTGAGCTTGGTGACAATGTAACTGGCTTAGCTATTGGCGATAAGGTAATTTTAAATTGGGCAATTCCATGTGGTGAATGTTTTCAGTGCCAAGAAGGTAACTTACATATTTGTGAGGTTAATAGTCCTGTAACGGGTGATGGCTTATGCGGACATGCCCATGAGCAAGGTTGCCAACATAATGGTAATAGTTTAAGTCGCTCATTTCATTTAGGCACCATGAGTGAGTACACCATAGTCAAATCAGCCGCAGTGATAAAAATTGACAGTAATATACCGTTTCCAAGTGCCAGTATTGTTGGCTGTGGTGTGATGACCGGATATGGCTCAGTGGTTAATGCTGCAAAAGTAAAAGTGGGTTCCACTGTTGCGGTATTAGGCTGTGGCGGAGTGGGTTTAAATGTTATTCAAGCTGCTGCTATTGCGGGGGCGGCTAAAATCATCGCCATTGATTTAATAGAGTCTCGCTTGCAACAAGCCAAGCAATTTGGTGCAACTGATATTATAGTGGCCAGTAAAGATGACCCTAACTTGACTGAAATGGTTGCTCAAGTTAAAGCCTTAACACAAGGTCGTGGTGCAGATTATGGCTTTGAATGTACCGCTGTTCCAGCTTTAGGTTCAGCGCCATTAGCATTAATAAGAAGTGCCGGTGTAGCTGTACAGGTCAGTGGTATTGAGCAAAAAATTGATTTTGATTGTGAGTTGTTTGAATGGGACAAAATTTACATTAATCCGCTGTATGGTCAGTGCAATCCCAAGCTAGATTTTGGTCAAATTATTCAATTGTATGATGCAGGTAAAATGAAGCTAGATGAGTTGGTCACTAAAACCTATTCATTAGCCGAATTACAACAAGGTTTCGATGACATGTTGGCAGGACGGATTGCCAAAGGCGTTATCGTGTTTGATGATTAACTTAGCCAATCTAGTTAATGGATTATTTATTTATGTAGGGAATGATTAATGACTGTCAAGCGTTTAGAAGTGTCACCCATTAATTTCTACGGTGATAATTTTGTCACGATTACGGCTTATAGCAGCCACCTGAATGGCCGAGGTGATATTAGTGTTTATCGCCAAACAACAAAGAGTACCAATGTCCCTATTATCATACTGTTACATGGGGTGTATGGAAGTCATTGGGTGTGGAGCCAGCTAGGTGGAGTAGAGCAGGTCTATACAAACCTAGGGCAGAAAGGCTTGAGTGAGTTTGTGCTGGTGATGCCATCAGACGGAGGTCACTATGAAGGCAGTGGTTACTTACCATTTAATCATGCGGATTATGAGGCTTGGATTGTTGAAGATGTCATTTCAGCTGTTATTGACACTCTGCCTATGTGTTCTGATAAATCAAAAATTTATATTTGTGGCTTATCAATGGGCGGGTATGGCGCATTACGTCTAGGAGCGAAGTATCCTAAAGTGTTTAGTGGTATATCGGCTCATTCATCAATTACCAATATTGAAGATTTTACTGAGTTTGTTGACCGTGAGACATTAAATTCATTGCAACAAACCACGGATATATATGGCGGAGATGTATTCACCACATTAAATGAAAATCACTCGACATTAGCACCTTTGAGGTTAGATTGCGGTAAAGAAGACCCGCTTTTTACTGCTAATAGCCGATTAGTAAGGCAACTTATTATGGCCAATATTGACCATACATTCGAAATATTTGATGGCGGACATAGTTGGGAGTATTGGCATCAGCATGTGGTAAAGACGTTTGAATTTTTTGCCCATATAGAGAAAAGCAATAATGCTTGAAATTCATATCAGGCACCCTTAAGGTTTCCATACCCGCTACCCTCGAGTTTACCTAACAGTCACCCTTGAGATCTTTAATCAAGGGGCTGGATGTTAGCCTACATCATATTGATGGACCCTGAACTGATAGTAATACTCAATTATGTATTGAGTAATTCACCTTGCGGACTATATACCCAGATATTATTGATGTTGTTATGAAACAACATGAAGCGGCGCTCCTTGGCATCCATAGCAAATCCATGACATTTTAGACTGGGTATTGGGCTGGGTTAAGCTTGCCCCAATGTGCATCCACCTAGAATGTAAACTCTCCGTGACCAATAATTTTGCCGTGAGGGGCCAGTTCATTAATGGGAATGGCATGTTGAGTAAGCGTCTGGTTTGCAGTCTTGGTTTTTTCTTATGCTAAAACCGCTCAAATAATGTTTTAAGCGGTTTGGATTAATTTATCTGAAAGGCTACAAATGGATTAACTGGCTTGCCAATTCAAAATGGCATCATCTTCTACTCGGTTTAATGGGTAGTAGACTGCTTCGTTTTCAATAAACGATTGATTACTGATAGCATTGTAAGCGCTAATCATGCTCCAGCGAGGTTGTGCTGAACGGTTTTGGTTGGATTTATGTAATAAATTACAGTGGAAGAATAATACATCTCCAGGTTCAAGTTCGACATTGACAAGAGGATGATATTTCATCGCTTCTTCTACGAATTCCATTGCCGCGCCTTTTTGGTCACCGGTTTTGTTGTGATCTAAACGACCTAAGTGATGTGAGCCTTTTAGTACCTGTAAGCAACCATTTTCTTGGGTTGCCTTATTAATAGCAATCATGCAACTGATCGCTTTGGGATAAAGCATGAAGTTGTCGCGGTGCCAGTAACCAAAGTCTTGATGCCATTCCCATGCGCCGCCCACAAAGGGCTCCTTCATCATAATTTTTGTACTAGTGTGGTAAACCTCTTCACCTATTAACGTTTGACATACATCCACTAAGCGTCGGCCGCGAGAAAACATGCTGTAAAAATCGTCGCCGGTTTTTTGCCATAAACACACTTTACTGATAGCGCCTTGTGCATCTTTTTTATCCCATGCTCGCTTATACAATGACTCATCGTTAAATGCGGCTTGTTGTAATCGAGAAATTTCTTCCTGCGAATAGTAGCCTTTCATAATCAAATATCCATTTTGATTAAATTGCGTAATTTGTTCGGCGGTGATTGTCATATACTATTGTCCATAACTGATTGTGGTTAATGATTATTGTTAACAATAATCATGGATGATGTTGAAGATTTCAACTAGAATTTATATAAAAATATGACATTTATATATGAATATTTATGGTTCTATTAAGTCACTGTTTTATTTGTTTATTGTTATTTCTTAGTGCTGAAAATATTTTTTTGTTCATATTAGAATATGTGATTAAAGGAGCCAAAGTGAAAGATAAAACAAGCCAAAAATATGCAGTACCGGCATTAGATAAAGGGTTGGATATACTTGAGTTTTTGGTTAGTCATGCTATGCCTTGCAACCAAAGTGAGATAGCGGCGGGTGTTGGGCGTGGCCCAAATGAGATTTATAGAGTACTTGTTAGATTGGAAAAGCGTGGTTACGTTCAACGCCACCCCACAACAGGTCGATATGAATTATCGCTAAAGTTGTATCATCTCTCTAGAAACATTTCGCCTATGGATAGAGTTCGACAATCAGCGTTACCTTATATGGAAGATCTAGCTGTAAGTTCTGGTCAGTCTTGTTATTTAAGTATGCTGTATCAAAGCCAAGCGATGGTAATTGTTTATGCTAGAAGCACCAGTGCTATTCACTTAAGCATTGCAGAAGGTGCAATGTTTCGCCTTAGCCAATCAACAGCGGGAAAATTACTACTAGCCAATAGTAATGAAGAAGTACAGACGATGTTAATTGAGCATGATCCGACATTTTGCCACTGGGGCCCGTCTGAACGAAGTTATTTAACGACAGAGTTAGCAGCTTTAAGACAATCTGGATTTATTGTGCAGCCAAACAGTTTACTGACAGGAGTAAAAGATTATTCCGTACTTATTGGCCAACCAAATGCAAAAGTCATTGCGGCTTTAAGTATGTCCACTTTTGAAATGCAAACTGATGAAGTTAATCGTTCGCATGACCTGCTTGAATCACTATTTAAAACGGCCAGTCAAATTACTAGGTTGATTGCGGAATAAAACACGCTTGCGACATTGTAGACAATAAACAATTTAAACGTTATGGTATTATCACATTATTATTTTACTAGGTTATAAGAGTTGCTGTTAGATAGCTGATAACGCTTTCTGAATTCTTATCTGTGTTTCATGGATGGTATTGGTATGAATAGGCGACAATTTTTAATCAACCTTTCTGTTGCTTTAGGTTGTAGTGTTGTTTCAATCGAGAAAATGGTTGTTGCGGCTACATCTGCGTTTGATCGTGAAACAATGAAGGCAGGTTTTACTGAAAAGCAATTGGAATGTATTAAGTTAATAAGCGATATCATTATTCCTCATACGGATACACCCAGCGCTAGCGAAGCCGATGCGCACTTGTATGTTGACTATTACGTTCATCATTTTATGACCCCTGATGAACAAAATAAATTTGTTGGCCAGTTTGATAATTTATTTAATGCTAATCCAAGTTTCTTAGATCTGTCAGCCAATCAACAGGTTAACTTAATAGAAACAATTGATGGTGATATGTACCAAGGTTCTGAGCAAAGTACATTCTATCGTAAGCTTAAACAACTGATTGTAATTGGTTATTACACTTCAAAAATCGGTGCTACTCAGGCGTTAAACTTCGATCCCATTCCCGGGCCATATCAAGAAATTAAGTTAAATCAAGTTGGCGGCGTTTGGTTTTAACTGCTGACAAAATCAGGAAAAATTAATGAATTATGATGTCATTGTTGTCGGCTCAGGAATGTCTGGGGGAATTGCGGCAAAAGAGTTTTGTGAGAAAGGATATAAAACTTTGGTATTGGATCGGGGGGAACCTATTGAACATGGTCAATATAAAACGGAAGGGTTAGTACCTTGGCAAATGCCTTTTCGGGGGGAAGTGTTGCAAGAGTTTAAATTACAGCAGCACATACAGAAAAATATATACATCTATAGTGACTTTACCAAGCACCATTTAATTAATGATCTTGAAAATCCTTATATCCAAAAACAACCATTTATTTGGTATCGAAGTGCCACTGTCGGAGGTAAATCATTAATTTGGGGTAGACAGAGTTACCGTTGGTGCGAACAGGACTTTAAAGCAAATAAGCAAGATGGTTATGGTGTAGATTGGCCTATACGATACCGTGATATCGCCCCTTGGTATGACTATATAGAGCCTTTTGTTGGTATCTCAGGTAGCTATGAAAATTTGCCTCAACTACCAGATGGTAAATTTTTACCGCCTCAGCCTTTAAATGTGGTTGAACGAGATATGAAAGCCAAGGTTGAGGAAGCCTTTCCTGAACGGAAATTTATTCCTGCACGAATGGCTAATTTAACCCAAGCAAGTAAGATTCATACCGACTTAGGGAGAGGGCAGTGCCAAGCCAGAAGTGAGTGCCCTAGAGGGTGTTCTTTTGGGGGTTATTACTCTTCTAACTCGGCGGCCTTACCTGCGGCAAAACGGACTGGAAACCTAACGCTTATCGCCAATGCTCAAGTGCAAGAGGTGCTCTATGATGACGTTGACCGTAGAGCAACAGGGATTCGTTATGTTGATAATAAAACAGGAAAATCGCACAGTATCAATGCGAAAGTCGTATTTATGTGTGCTTCTACCTTAGGCTCAATTCAAATCCTACTCAATTCTAAATCGACTACATTTCCCAATGGTATTGGTAATCGATATGACATTCTGGGACGTTACATTATGGATCATTGTGGCGGCGGTGGCGCCAGCGGCAAAATACCTGGTTATTTAGACGATTATTATAAAGGTCGCCGTCCAGGAGGGGTATATATACCGCGGTTTAGAAACCTTGAAAATACGTTATCAATTACTAAATCTACCAATAACCAGACTAAAAACGGTTTTTTACGTGGTTATGGTTTTCAAGGCGGTGCCAGTCGCAGTGGTTGGCAATGGGCTAAGAATGGTCAAGGGATCGGTGCTGACTTTAAAGCGAAAGTCAGCCAGCCGGGTAATTGGTATTTCAGTATGTGGGGCTTTGGTGAAGTCTTGCCACGCTATGAGAATCGCGTGACTTTGCATCCGACTAAAACTGACCTGTGGGGCTTGCCTTTATTGGTAACAGACGTGACTTACCAGCAAAATGAAATAAACATGGTAGATGATATGACCGCTACGGCAGTTGAAATTTTAACCGCGGCGGGTCTTGAAGATATTAAAGGATTTGAAGGATATGCACCGCCAGGTGGTGCAATTCATGAAATGGGCGGATGTTGTATGGGGGTAGAGGCTAAAACCTCTTATCTTAATAAATGGAATCAATGTCATGAAGTGGCCAATTTGTTTGTGACCGATGGCGCTGCATTTTCATCAACGTCTTGTGTTAATCCTTCTATTACTTTTATGGCGATGACTGCTAGAGCTGTTGATTATGCAGATAAACAGTTAAAGGCTGGGTTGCTTTAAGCTATTAAAACAAGAGGTTAATAGAATTATTTAGGGTGGGAAGTAGTATGGTTTTATCTCGTTATTTTTTGTTAATTATTGGCTTTAGCTTGATGCTTTTGAATAACCATACATTATCAGCCAAGCAATTTAACGTCTTGTTATTTACTAAAACAGCCGGGTGGCATCACCAAAGTATTTTAGAGGGAGTGAATGCCATGAAGGTGTTGGCTGAAAAGCATCACTTTGATTATGAATGGCATGAAGATGCTAATCAATTTAACCCTAAAAATTTAGAACGTTTTGACGCAATTGTTTTCTTAAATACTACGGGTGATGTACTTAATGATGAGCAGCAAAAGGCGATGGAGCAGTTTATTCAATCTGATAAAGGTTTTGTCGGGGTACATTCAGCTTCTGACACTGAATATCAATGGCTGTGGTACAAACAACTAGTGGGGAGAATGTTTGTTATCCATCCTGCCATTCAAACCGGTAAGGTGGATGTTGTTAAAACCGATTTTCCAGGAAGCTCTCTCTTACCCAATTCCTTTTTATGGACAGATGAGTATTATCATTTTAGCGAGCCTTACACCAGAAACTTGCAATATATTTTAACCGTTGATGAGTCAACTTACGAGCCTGCGGCTCAATGGGGAAATGTAAAGGTCAGTGGTATGGGCGATTTTCACCCGGTGTCTTGGTATCAAGAGTTTGATGGTGGACGTTCATTTTATACCGCATTAGGGCATTTACCTGCGACTTACCAAGACGCAATTTTCTTGAATCATCTTTATGGTGGTATTTATTGGGCTGCCACTGGCAAAGGTTTTTAAAGAAGCCTGTTGGTATTTTATATGTTTAATATTGTTAGTATATGTCATCTTCAACTTGTAGTTTATTACTTGCACAAGCCACCTTTCGCTATAATTGACTAATAGTATGTACATATTTTTTCATGTGGCATTCCACTTTTTATGTGCAAATGTGGTCTTTATATTAGAATCGATTATTGGCTTGGCTACCAAATCCGTCTCGTGGAGCTTTTTTACCAGTTTCATTTGTGACTTTAGAGTATCAATCAATCCGTTAGGAAGCATAC